>NZ_JAUBQU010000318.1:0-1051 GCF_036701435.1 Microcoleus sp. Pol12A5 | reverse complement strand
CGGCGATGGCTCGCCCATTGAAGATTTTATATTAGACGAAATTCGTCGCTGCTATCAGCAAGAAACAACTGTTTTTCTTTGGGAAGAAGGAGATGTCTTGCTGCTAGATAATATGCTAACCGCGCACGGACGCACCCCATTCTCTGGTTCGCGTCGAGTTGTTGTCGGCATGGCAGAACCGTTTAGCTGTCAAGATATTTAGGCTTATTAAAGGAACTGTAGATATGCAAAATGAAACAATCGAAGGGTTTAGACTTTCTCCACAGCAACGGCACCTGTGGGAGTTACAGCAAAATAATCCTAAACAGATCTATCGCGTTCGAGGTGCAATTTTAATTACAGGAAACCTCGATCGAGAGATTTTTGCAAGGGCGCTGCAAAATGTCGTAAATCGGCACGAAATCCTGCGGACTAGCTTTCACTGCTTGCCTGGGATGACACTACCCCTGCAAGCGATCGCCTGCACTGGTGAAGTTCCTATCTCAGAATACAATCTGAGCGGTTTGTCTCCAGAAGAACAAGAAGCTAAAATCGCAGCGCTTTTGCAGCAACTAAACCTGCTTCCTTTTGATTTTGAGCGGGGCCATCTTTGGCACATCTCTTTAGTCACTCTCGCCCAAGACAAGCACTTATTGCTGGCGAACTTCTCTGCCTTAATTGCAGATAGTGCCACCCTGAAAAATTTCACCCGCGAACTCAGTCTTTCCTACTCAGCCTATACGTGCCAAGAAGAACCAGCCGATGAGCCAATGCAATATGCCGATATTGCTGAGTGGCAAAATGAGCTACTCGAATCAGAAGAAATGGCAATCGGCCAAGAATACTGGCGAAAGCTGAACATTGAATCTTTGGATTTATTAACGCTTCCTTGGGAAAAGAAGAATTCCGAAGCGGAATTTCAGCCACTAGTAGAAAGGGTGGAAATTCGGGGTGATTTGTTGAACAGCCTGGAAGCGATCGCCCAAAAACACCACAGCGATATTTCTACATTTCTGCTGACTTGCTGGCAAATTCTGATTGGGCGGCTTACCAGACAGCCAAACCCGATCGT
>NZ_JAUBQU010000181.1:0-7979 GCF_036701435.1 Microcoleus sp. Pol12A5 | reverse complement strand
ACTCATTACCTAGCTATAACTGTTGCCTCGTTTACCTATCTTTACATACTTCAGTCTTTTCAGCCCGACCTACTTAACAGTCAACAGTGACCAATCAACAGTCATTACTAATTAAGAGGAAGTAATTATGTCTCTTATCAAAGTTGAAACAGTTGCCGCTCAACCAATCACCGCAGAAATGTTAGCTGATACGCGAGTTTTGGATTGTCTTGGGGCAAGAAATGCCAAGTGGTGCTACTCTTTACTATCAGCCGATCGCGATCGCATGATTTGCACCTTTGAGGCACCAGATGCAGAGTCTGTGCGACAAGCTTATCGCCAAGCCGATGTTGGATTTAGCAAGGTTTGGACAGCCCGAGTTATTGAACATGAAGGTGTACCACCTGTATGGAACGAACCAATCCTCAAGGTGTTGGAGGGAAGCTATCCGAATGGCTTTACCGATGAAGAGTGGAACGAAGCCCATCGATTAATTTTACGGTGCTATCAGGAACAGGGTATTGAATGGGTGCGTTCCTATGCGTCGCTGGATAAAACTCGTGTAGTGTGCGAACTAAACGCGCCCGATGCCGAAGTGATTAGAGAAGCCCACGGTAAAGCTGGAATTCCCTTCGATCGCGTTTGGTCTGCGGAAGTTCTCAAACCTTGAATTCGCGCGGACGATCGCGCTTGGATGCTTTGGGAACGCTTCGAGAACGCTTTCGGAACGGTTTCGGAACGATCGCCTCGTTAGATTGATATCAAGTTAATAAAACAACCAGCAAATTAACTCATCCCTTTACACTTTAAGGAGAAATAAAATGGCTGAATTTGACCTTGGTACCTTGCCATCTAATAGTGCCGTAGTAGTTCCGCGCCGCACTATCAGTAATCTCAACAGCAAAGACACCTACAGTTTCCGTCTGGATAGCGATAAAAATATCAACCTTGGGCTGGTTGGTATGACCGACGATCTGAATGTTCAACTATTTCGCGATTTCAATGGCAATGGCTTAGTTGATGGTAACGATAAGCAAATTGCTATTTCCGATCGATTGCGTTTGGATGAAGTAATCAACTTGTCCTCAGCAGTTGCTGACGTTGATGCAGGCAATTACGTGGTGCAAGTCAATCGGAACCGTGCGTTCAACGATACTCCCTACAATTTGAGAGTATCGGCTGACGCGGCCGGTACACCCAGCAAAGTCCTCGCAGTAGAAGATGATTTCGGTGCCGTCTTTTCCAACGACAAACCAAGAACTCATCAAGGTTCTGTGGGTAACACCGACACCACCGATACTATCCATCTCGCTGTCAATACCCAGGGATTTTATCACTTTGGTCTCAATAATCTCAGCGCTGATGCCGATCTCCGATTGATTCAAGACAAAAACAACAATCGCGCCGTCGATGCAGGTGAGGTAATTGGAAGTGTGGTTAAGCGAGGCACTATTTCCGAAGGATTTGTTCAAAACTTGGCTCCTGCAACTAACTACTATCTTCAAGCCTCTCAATTCACAGGTAACACTAATTACTCTGTTACGTTGACTCCGATTCCCAACTAGAAAGTCCTGGATGTAAAAACTCTATCTGTAGGGTGCACAATGTGCACCTTACCTATCAATTGTTCGTTCAAATGGCTTTAATTGAAGCCAGACAGCTATGACCGCAGTTTTATTACAAATCCGCAATCGCACCATCTCTGGGGAAGAGATAGTTCCTCGACTTGCCAGCTACCAAATGCTGCCCCAATTATACCGCGAGAGCATCATTGATGAAGCGATCGCCCCCATCGATTGCACTGCTGAAGAAATCATAAATGTCCGCCAGCAGTTCTACGAACAAAATCAACTGACCGACGAAACCACACAACAAATTTGGCTAAAACAGCACGGGATGAGTCGGGAATTTTTAGAGACTGTTTTCATTCCAAGGCTGCTCAAAATTGAGAAATTCAAACACCAAAATTGGCATCACAAACTAGAGTCCTATTTTCTGCAACGCAAGCGATCGCTAGATCGAGTCATCTATTCTTTGATTCGGGTTAAAGACGCAGAAATTGCGCGCGAACTGTATTTTCGGATTCAAGAAAAAGAGCAATCCTTTGCCGAACTGGCGCGCGAGTATTCCCAAGGCCCAGAAGCTCAAGTCAATGGAATCGTTGGCCCGGCAGAACTCGGCACAATCCACCCGAATTTGGCGCATCTGTTGGCGATAAGCCGTCCCGGTCAGCTTTGGGATCCTATCCCTGTAGAAGGATGGCTGGCGATCGTCAGATTAGAAACATTGATTCCGGCTCAGTTCGATTTAGCGATGCGTCAGCGTTTGCTGCGCGAATTGTTTGAAATTTGGGTGCAAGAACAGATAGGTGAAATGTTGAATTGACGGGCAGGAATCTGACGATCGTAGCCCTGGCAACATCCAATGTTCCAAATAGAAACTTTTGAATACCATCACGCTTAAATTATGATGACACAAACATTCGATCAAACCAAAGCAGAAGCATTCGCCGGACGGATGCTGGACATTCTCAACAGTGGCGCACTCTCCGTCATGATTTCGATCGGGCATCGCACCGAACTGTTTGACACAATGGCAGAATTGCCGCCCTCTACCAGTCAACAAATTGCCGATGCTGCCGGATTGAACGAACGCTACGTGAGGGAATGGCTCGGTGCAATGGTAACGGGTCGCTTAGTGGATTATAATTCGATCGACAAAACCTACACTTTGCCGACAGAATATGCAGCATTCCTGACACGGGCTGCAGCTTCTGACAACATTGCCCCCTTTGCTCAATTCATTCCGGTGTTGGCATCGGTGGAAGATCGGATTATCGATTGTTTCTACAAAGGCGGCGGTGTACCCTACTCAGAGTTCAAACGTTTTCATGCGGTGATGGCAGAAGATAGCGGTCAAACCGTGTTACCTGCTCTATTTGACCGCATTCTGCCGCTAATTCCCGCGCTTACCGAAGCGTTGGAAAACGGTATTGAGGTCCTAGATGTCGGCTGCGGTAGCGGGCGAGCACTCAACAAGCTGGCTGAAGCCTTTCCGAATAGCCGATTCACAGGTTACGATTTTTCGGGAGAAGCCATCGCCAATGCCAACACGGAAGCCCAACTGCGGAAGTTAAATAATATCCAGTTTGAGGTGAAGGATGCCGCCACATTGGATGAGTGCGATCGCTACCATTGGATCACCACATTTGATGCAATTCACGATCAAGCCAGACCCGATATTGTACTCCAAAACATCTACAAAGCTCTGCGTCCCGATGGTGTTTACTTGATGCAAGATATCCGCGCCACAACGGATGTAGGCGGCAACATGGAACATCCGATTGCACCGTTACTATACACCATTTCTTGTATGCACTGTATGACAGTTTCTTTAGCCTACGGTGGTATGGGACTGGGAGCGATGTGGGGTCAAGAAAAAGCCCTGAAACTTTTGAGTGAAGCTGGGTTTAGCAGCGTTGAAATCAAGCAACTCGCCCATGATTTTCAGAGCGACTATTATATCCTCAAAAAGAGCTAAAATCATGTGCAAAATTTGTGCTATAGGCCAACAATTGCAGAAGAAAAAACAGCCTAATTCGGGGTTGTTGGATACCAGCCAATTTTCGGTCTTCATCGATCTGAAGCAATTGTCTTCCACACCGGAATTCAAATCAGCTAAACTACCTAACAATCCTCAGTCATCGGTTAAGCCCCTAGTTTAACACTCAGGGATTCTAATCAGGAAGAGGTTAATCTCTCAAATGCTTATGTTGGCGCAAATGCTGTCCTCCTTAACCCTGACTTAAGGCGAATAAAGTCTTTACTATGAACCTGTTGGTAGTAAGGACTTTATTGCGTTCAAATTTCAAGCTGGAAATGAAACAAATAGCACTGCAATACCAAGAACCATCGCCCCTATACCCATCACAACAGACCAGAAGCGGTGATAACTCTTAACCGTCGTACCGCTATCGCTTTCAAGCTGAATCAAATCCATCCAAGGTGCAACACCCCGGCGGAACCAACCCAAAGCGCTAACATCCATTCCAATCAAACTTTCAACCCGTTTCATGCCAAACAGAAAATTACCAATTGGCCCAAAACGAGAAGCATAGCGCAGATAAATCATTCCCGTTCTATCTTGCAGTTTCAAATCAGAACCAAAGGTATAACCCGCATCGCCGCGACCAATTAATTCGCCTTGCAGTTGCGACGGTTGACCCCGCAAAGGACTTGCATAAGGGTCAGACATTAAGGTTAAAATATCCAAATGTTCTGCTTGTTGGTAATTGGGGAACATCACCAAAGTCTTGAGCAAAATTCCCGCACCCAAACCGATTAAAGGACAAGCAACCATCATCATCGGGTTTACAGCATACAGGGAAATGCCGATCGCAAAACCCACAGCTAACCCCAGAGTTTCTGCACTGTACAGCAGTAAATCGAACACAAAATTGCCGTACAATCTCCGCTTGCTCAAATCGTTGCCTTCGCCGACAATCCGGCCCATGTCAAACTCAATATCCAAGCCTAATTGTTCGGCATAAGTGCTCAAAGCGCGAACTCGTTTACCAGTCAGCGGGTGAGTAGAGTTCAACTCCATCCACCAACCCCAGGGATTAAACATATCCCACAAAAATACTCGCCCAATTTTTTCCGGTTCCGAAGTAATCCTGTAAGCAGTGCCGGTAGATGTGGCAGCTTTGGCATCGTAAATGCCTAAAGCGCGAGTTCCTTCTAATAAGCGGCTGGGTTCGGTTGCTCTTTGTCCTTCTTCCAGAATACCGTAAGCAATTTTTACCAAAGCGCGAGACAAAGCGTTGGGATTTCCGGTTGTTTCGGCTGCAAAATGGTCGGCAAAATATTCTCGCGTCCGCGACAAATACAGTAATAAATAAGTGCCGGCGATGTAAAATAAATAAGCAACAGCAGCTACAGTACCGGCCGCATCTTTAGCTTTTTCGCCACCACTTCGACCCATTCTTTGAGCTGTTGTGTAAATTAAATAAGTAATCTGCACCAAAGTCGAGGCTAAAGTCATTACTGCAAAGTCCCAGTGGACGATGTGACCGAGTTCGTGGGCGTAAACAGTGGCAATTTCTTCGTCGTCTAAATAGGTAAAAAGACCTTGACTGACCACTAAGCGAGCGCTATTGGGAAATGAACCGTAAGTAAAAGCAGTAGGGTTTTGATCGTCGATAATTCCTAAACGAGGCTGCTGGAGTTTTTTCTGCTTGCAAACCTTCTTAATAACTTTCGCTGTTTCGGGACTTAGGCTTTCAATTTCTGCTAGGGAAACCCAGCGGGTATTGTAGAGCCAATTTTGGCTTAAGTCCATCAAGTAAGGCGATAGGAAAAAAGCAGCGATGTTAAAAATCAGAGTTATGGGAAGTGCGATCGCCAATCCGGCTACTGGATCGGGACTGTTGAGAATCAAAACAGAGGCTAAAGATAGCGCTAACACCATACCAAACAGCAGGCTGATGGTGACGCCAGAAGCTAAAACGAGATTTCCGCCAGTTTTCTGTATCAGTTTAACGCCGGCTTTGGCGGCTCGCCCTGCCTTGCGTAAAGGGGCGTGAGATGACATAATACTCTCCAAAGGTTATTGACAAATGGAAATGACCATGGGATTTTATCTATACTTCACTGTTTTAACCTGTTAATGCGGATTGCTGTCAGGGGTCTCAACAAAAATATAGAATTTCCTCTAGAATTGTTAAGACTGAAAACCGCCCCGAAAATTTTTTGTGCGGATTCAATTCACCACTCAAAATTCAAAACCCAACAATCAAAACTATTTAAAAGTTACTGTCATGTCTATTATTGAAATTGCCCAAAAAACCCGCCAAGCTGCTAGAAAGTTAGCAGTTTTGTCCGCTGAGGCTAAAAATCAAGCTATTGAGGCTATAGCTAAAGCTTTAGAAGCTGCTGCGCCGGATATTGTGGCGGCGAATGCGGCTGACTGCAAGGCGGCCCAGGCGGATGGAATTGCGAAACCGCTGTACGATCGCCTAAAGTTGGATGAGAGCAAGTTGAAAAGTGCGATCGCGGGTGTGCGCGACGTTGCGAAACTCCCTAATCCCGTAGGTTCCGTGCAAATCCACCGCGAATTGGATACAGGATTAATTCTGAAGCGCGTCACCTGTCCTTTGGGCGTTTTAGGCATTATTTTTGAAGCGCGCCCCGAAGCTTTAATTCAGATAGTATCCTTGGCAATCAAATCGGGAAATGGCGTCATCCTCAAAGGTGGCAAAGAAGCAGTCCGTTCCTGCGAAGTCTTGACAAAAGTGATACATCAAGCATTAGCAGAAACAGCGGTTAATCCAGAAGTCGTGCAGTTGCTGACCACGCGGGAAGAAACAATCGAACTGCTGAAAATGGATGAATATGTAGATTTGATTATTCCCAGAGGTTCTAATTCCTTCGTGCGGTTCGTGCAGGAAAATACCCGAATTCCCGTGTTGGGACACGCCGACGGAATTTGTCATTTGTACGCAGACAAAGCAGCGGATATTCAGAAAGCAGTAGAGATTTCTGTAGATGCAAAAACCCAGTATCCAGCCGCCTGCAATGCTATTGAAACTTTGTTAATTCACAGTGCGATCGCCCCCAAATTCCTGCCCGCAGTTGCCGAAGCTTTGCAGCAGAAAAAAGTTGAACTGCGGGGAGACGAAAAAACTCGCGCCCTCCTAGAAAATATTGCCGAAGCGACAGAAACCGATTGGTCTACAGAATACAGCGATTTGATTTTATCAATCAAAATAGTAGATTCTGTGGAAGAGGCAATTAATCATATTAATACTTACGGTTCCAGACATACAGATGTCATTGTCACCGAAGACAGCGAAGCCGCCGAAACATTTTTAAATGGAGTCGATGCGGCCGGAGTTTATCACAATTGTTCGACTAGATTTGCTGACGGTTTCCGCTACGGTTTCGGTGCAGAAGTGGGGATTAGCACGCAGCAAATGCCGCCTCGCGGGCCTGTTGGTTTAGAGGGGTTGATTACCTATAAGTATCGAGTTGTTGGAGATGGCCATGTTGCGGCTAGTTATGTGGGAAAGGATGCGAAGGGGTTTACTCATAGGGATTTGTAAAAAAGTAATACTATTTGCGAAAAACATCGCTACAATAGCATTGAAAAAAGGGACAATACTACATTTTATCAACCCTAACAAATGTTGCATGAGTTTTGATAAATGCTATAATAACAACAGTATTGAGTTGTGAAACAGATGTCCGCTAGCATCACAATTAACCCTTACGAAATTCAGCAAATCTCACAAGCGCATACAATCAGTTCGTCAAAGCTGCGATCGCTCGCCCAAAAAGCAGAAGGTTTAGCAACAGCAGTAGAGAAGTAGAATTGCTTCTCATCTTGATGCTGTCGTCAAATCGAGGTGAAGTCAACTGGCTGTGCATATTCTGCACAATTGTATCCCAGTAGGTGATTCAGCTTTTGGGGAGATGTCTAATGTTTCTGCTCCCAATGACAACTTGAGTAATTTTTACTTAATTCTGTCTGGTCTGGAAATACAGCACTTCCGGATGTTATGAGGTACAATAGAATCGACTAAAAATAATATACCAATGAAAGCATACTTAGTAGATTTGCACTCCTTTCATAGTAGCAGCCCATTTAGAACAGAAGCTGTCGATCAGAAAAACAGCAGAAATATTTGCCTGCAGTAAAAGCTCTGTTCAAAAACTTGTCAAACAACAAAAAATTGAGGGGAATTTACAGCCTAAACGCAGGGGGAAACCCAGATTCAGTCATTTGAATAATGCCTCAGAAGAGCTAAGAGAAATAGTGGTAGCACATCCCGATGCAACTTTGGTAGAATTGTGTGAGTTATTCGCCCTTCATACCGGAAATTGGGTAGGCAGAACAGCTATGTGTAGCGCCTTACAGAAGTTAGGATTAAATCGTAAAAAAAAACAGTCAGGAGTAGCCAAGCAGGCACAGAAAGAGTCATGAGGTTAAGGTTAGAGTAT
>NZ_JAUBQU010000180.1:0-7994 GCF_036701435.1 Microcoleus sp. Pol12A5 | reverse complement strand
GTCTGACTGCTTTTTCTTTGAAGCATCTTCTCAAATCCCCTTGACAACTGCCATCCAAGCTTAACTTGTTACGAATGTGCGGGGACTGGCATTTTGGCAAAATTGGGCAATTGTTGGACTCTCGAAACATCGGGGAGGGGACAATACTTTTAGCGGTTTAGAATTGGATGAGTTGTTGGTAGCAAAGGATGCTGAGCCTCGCTGTGGTATGATGGCGATCGATTTGACTACTGGGGCGATCGTTCACTTGTTGCGGTTTGAAGGAATTGTCACAGAACTCTATGATGTGCAGGTGATTCCGGCAGTGCAAAAGCCGATGGCGTTGGGTTTTCAAACGGATGAAATTGCTCAGTTAATTACTTTGGAACTTTAACCGCAGATGTGGGCGGATGTACGCTAATGAACGCAGATTAAGATGCAGTTTGTTTGGTGACTTCGACATAAATATGTTCTAATCGCACCGGATACCGAGCGATTGAATCAATAGAAATCCCGTCGAACAGCAAAATAATCTCTTTTAATTCTAAACGTTCCGGCAGCCAAAAAGCTAAATCGCTACCGTAGCGACGGGGAATGAAACTGTATTTTTTAGCGCGGGCGATGACTTCAGCTTCTTCGTCGGTTTTTACCACGATAATTTCTTGAGCCGGAATCAGTTTTTGCAACTCTTCTAAACTACCTTCTGCTACAATACTCCCATTTTTCAGAATTCCGATTCTCTGACAAAGACGCTCAGCTTCATCTAACAAGTGAGTTGTCAGCAAAATTGTAATTCCTTCCGATTGCAATCGCTGAATTAACTCCCAAATTTCATAGCGTGCCTCAATATCTAAACCCGTTGTCGGTTCGTCTAAAATTACTAATTTAGGTTGGTGTACCAAAGCCACCGCAATATTCAAACGGCGCTGCATTCCTCCGCTCAAAGTTTCCACGGGACTTGTAGCTCTATCTGTCAAATTTACTGCTTTCAAACACTGTCTTACTTGATAGCGCCGCTGCTTGCGCTCTAAGCCGTAAATTTGAGCAAAAAAATTGAGGTTTTCTTCGCAGCTAAGGCTTTTGTAAAGCAAATTTTGTTGGGGAGCTACACCTATTAATAATTTAGTAGCTTCGGAAACAGGTTCGCCATTGATGGAAACCTGGCCGCTGTCTGCATTTAGCAAATTACATAAAATATTGATAGTTGTAGTTTTGCCCGCCCCGTTTGGTCCTAGTAAACCGTAAATTTCTCCAGCTTGGATGTGCAGTGTTAAATCTCGAAGCACTGAACGTTCGCCGTAAGACTTATTTAGCTTTTCTATTTGCAGCACTGCTTTAATTCTCCGTATTATTTTATATATTTACGGTTGTTTCTGAACGATTAAACCGCAGAGAGGGCTGAGGACCCCGAGTCTCCAGAAGAGAGAGATGAATAATTACGACATACTGAGAGCGTTTTAAAGTCTTCTTTCTACTCTCAGCATCCTGCGATAAGAAAGCCATCCGGCTACTATCATTAAAACCGCAAAGATGCACAAGAATCCGAGGTGTTCGGCAATATCAGCCAAACCTTTGCCGTCAGCCCACACGCCCATCAGCGCTTCGTTCATGTGATAAATTGGATTGTACTGGGCGAGTTCCAGCAGACTTTTGGGAAACAGCGAAGTCGGCAAAAATGCGCCTCCTAAAATCAACAAGGGGACGCCGAAAGCTGCTACTAGGGAGTTGACATCTTCTGTGCGCCTCGCAAACTGGGTGCCGAGAATAAAGCCTACACCTACATAAGATACAATACTGAGCAGAATAATCGCACATCCTAGCAGAAGAGAGCCTTGGAATTGGGCTCCTAAAAAAGAGGCGATCGTGTATACTAAAATTACCTGACCGATGCCGATGAAACTATGAGCCAGAAAAATTCCTAAAAAGTAGGAAGTTCCACTCAGCGGGGAAATAAACAAGCGTTTGAGGGTATGCTGTTCTCGCTCTGCTACTACTGTTGCTACGCTACCACCGAGACAGCTAAAAAATAAAGCTGCTCCTACTAAGCTTGCAGGTGCAGCAACTTCAAAGGCTTTTGCTGTTGTCAGTTGCGCGCGTTCTGCTAAAATTAAGGCGTTAATAATCAAGATAGAAATCGGAAAGATAGCCCAAAAAATTAAACTGCGTCTTCGCCTTCCCAATTCTATTAAAATTCGCTGCGCTACAGCGAGGGTTTCGTACCAGTATTTCATCTTAAGTTTGTTAGCATTGTTATTGTCGGCAATCAAAATAAAAAGTTAATAGTTTATGATACAGTGATGAAATAAGCTTGTCAAATAACTGTTTAAAAGGTATACCATTGAATTAACTTCAACGGATTCGTGAAAAACAGAGTAACGCAACGCAGGAAACGGCACTGCCGTTTCCTGATGTCCTATAAGGGGTAAAATCACCCAGGTTGGATCGTGAAATTACCCTCGCAAGTCCCATTGGTAACAAGTTAGAAGGGAGTAGATTTTGTCAATACCTCTTTGTGTAGAAATGTAAGTGAATAATAATGATAATCAAAAAAGGGGTAAGGGTGGGAGAGTCAGCCTGCGGCTGACTCTCCCACCAGATCACGATTATCATTATTAATAAGTTGTTGGCTTGATTGGCGTTGCACCGCCATCGAATTCTGTGGCGGGCGATCGAATTCTGTGGCGGGCGATCTATAATGGCGGGCGATCGAATTCTGTGGCGGGCGATCGATAATGGCGGGCGATCAAATTCTGTGGCGGGCGATCGAATTCTGTGGCGGGCGATCGATAATGGCGGGCGATCGATAATGGCGGGCGATCGATCCCGGGTTGCACCACAAGTACACGGCAGCGTTGCCGCGAGCGAGATCGATGGCGAGCGTTGGTACGAGCGAAGGATATAATTGACAAATAATTGAGCGATTGTGTAGGTCAGTAAATATGGCTAAAAGTCAAAAAACCAACCGTGACCACGCCAAAAAAACTACAAAACCGATGGTGGAAGACGAGGAGATTGCCTCGCAACTATCGGCATTATTAACACCAGCCATCACATCACAAGAAAATTACTACCGTCAACTGGGCTTGCGAGGGAGAATTCTTAATCTACCCTTGATGGTAGCAGCAGTATTAACCCTACTGTGGCGAGAGGTGGCTGGAGTAACAGAACTCACAAGAATGCTGGCAAGATCGGGTTTTTTGTGGTGCCGACCTACGACAGTCACTCAACAAGCAATGTCTCAAAGGTTTCTAAGTTTTCCCGCGTCCTTATTTGAGGGAGTCTTCAAAAATTTATTACCGAGTTTAAGAACCGCTTGGCACCAGAGAAACCAACGCCCTCTACCAGAAAGCATTCAATTTGCCTTGATAAAATTTTCGAGAATTTGGATAGTAGATAGTTCAACGCTCAAAGCATTATTTTGCAAGCTTAAAAGTCTGGAAGATATACCTAAAGGGCAGTTGGCAGGAAAAATGGCAACAGTCATAGATTTAATGACCAGGCTTCCTGTTGATATTTGGTTTCTGGAAAACCCGAGAGCTTCTGATGTTAAGATTGAAGAAAATATCCTGCAATTGGTGCCAAATAAAACCTTGCTCTTGCTGGATAGAGGATTTTATCATTTTAGCTTTTTGCTCAAATTAATTGAACGAGATATCCATTTAATTACTCGCTTAAAAAAAGGAGCAGCAGTTCAAGTAAAGCAAGTATTTACCAAAAGTTACGACTTGAAAGATAGTCTGATACGTTTGGGTTCGTGAACCGCAAAAACTCCATTTATTACCTTACGTCTGATTGAAGTTCGTTCGGGTAAAATCTGGCATTCTTATTTGACAAGCGTACTCGATCATCAGGTATTACCACCCTACGTCGTGGCAGATTTATATCGCAGGCGTTGGAGAATTGAAGAAGCTTTCAATACCGTAAAAAGGCTATTGGGATTAAGTTATTTGTGGACGGGTTCTCTCAACGGAATTCAATTTCAAATTTGGGGAACTTGGATATTTTATGCAATCTTGGTCGATTTAGGTGATGCCGTTGCTGACCGACTCTCTTTACCAATAGATTCGATTTCATTAGAAATGATTTACCGGGGTCTTTACCATTTTTATGTAGCCCGCCAACAACGCACCGGCAACTGACCCTATCGAGTATTTCGCTGCCCCTGAAAATAGAGATTTAGGTATTGTTAAATCTCAACGAAAGCCCAATGTTAAGTTAATTGTTGCGCCTTTCCCCGACCGACAGCGAGGCTCCGAGCGATATTTCTTTGAAACATCTTCTCAAACCCCCTTGACAACTGCCATACAAGCTTAACTTGTTACCAATGCGCAAGTCCTCTCTTAATATAACCATCGACAACACGGCTATTGAGGAGACTGCAATGCCGTTTCGCTACCCCCAAATCATCAATAATTCTCAATTAATACTAAAGTTCTTACCTCTGTAGCATCCTTGAAAAGAAGTTAAACTGGTGCGGTTTCCCTGTTCCAATTTAGTCACTAGGGAAGAAGTATTGCTACTTTCAGGGGTAGCACCCCATTTGTAGATAAAGTCGCCGAGAGAGTCTCCACTTTCTTCGTAGCTGTGCTCTTCAATTGGAATTCCCGAAACTCCTGAAATAGTTTGGTTGTGGTATCCGTTAACGATGATTTTTTCGATAACTGCGCCCGGTTCTGCGGTAATATTCCATTGCACCGGTTCGTAGGCTGAAAGTGCTAGAATTATTGGCTTGTTTCGGCGTTCTACTTTAACTTCGATCGCACTTTTTGATAAATCTCGGTTCTTGTGATCCGCATTAGCTTCGTAAACGCCTATTAAATGAAGTTCTTTGTTTCCGCTTGAGGAACCGATATAAGCTGAAAAATCGTCGGAACCGCCCAGCCCGCAGTTGGCGCCAGAACTAATTGGGGAAATAAAAGCAGCTTTTTCGGCTATTTTCTGCTGCACCGCCGGCACTACCCACAATCCGGTTCCGATGCCTAAAGCACCTATCAAAGCGGCTGCGATACCGAAAGGAAGGGCATTGGTGAGGTGGCGAACAACTGGTTTAGCTGTTACTTGAGATAAAGTTTGCTGCCAATTTTCACCAGTTTGTCGATCGGCATTCCCGCCATCGAGACAGGCCAATAAACCTAAACTTTCCGGCTGTTCGAGCAGACTTTGAACTGTTTTCCCTTCGCCGACGTAGAGATTTCTAGTTTCGGTGTCTAAAAGCAGCCAGTAGCGATCGCCCTCGCCGAGGTTGTACTCTTGTACCGCAGGATCGACTAAATCGTGCTGCAAAAACACCAGCCAAGCCATATTATTGCCAGTGCCGACTGTTTTGCCGTCGCTGGATATAAGTTGGTCGATATCGGGTTCCCAGCGCCAAGCTACCCAACGACTATCTCCTCGATAGCCGAGGGATTTTTCAAGTTGCGGATGAGCGGTTATTTCTAAGCGTTGAACTAAGTTTGACACTAGATGTCCTCCTCAAGTGCGTTAGCGAAGCCCTCGCAGAGGATCGGGTCTAGAGCAATTTTGTTCCAATTTAAAACAAATATTTTGCTCATGAAGAGCCTCCGAATAATCGGGTTAATTTTGTCTAGCTAATGTTATCAGCCGGTACTTTCCCAACCACACTGGCTTAACAAAAATATGCCTGTTGAATGGTTTAGCTTGAGCAATTGGAGCTGGCAAGCACCCGCCTGGGAATAATTTTAACCTGTGCTGATAACTAATCCTGTTACGGATTAAAGCTGGCTATTTCTCACTGCTTCTACCTGGTTGTCCAGTTTTAAAAGAGTCCTTGGCCGATAGCGTCTACAAGTTCTTAGCTTAACTTTTATTTCGCTACTCTGCTACAAAATATGCCAATCGCACCTGACATCAATATTACGCAGGCAAATAAATATTCCGGCTTTCTCGCGGGCGAACAATCCCTAAAAAAGAGACGGTTTTAGAGAAACCCGGTTTCTGTGATGAAAGTTCTGACACTTTCCCGATTACTGGCGGGGGCCATCAATCGCATCTCTAGTCGGTGCAACACCTCCAGGGCTAAAGGAACTCGGCGGCACTCTCGGAAGATTGAGATTGGGATTGGGGACTAAATCGCTGTTGCTATCGCCAGCAGTTCCACCTGTGGGAGACGCACTATTATTTGGATTGGTACTCGGCGAACTTCCCGGATTGAGATTATTCGGATTAGTATTCGGCGAAGTGCCCGGATTGGCATTATTGGGAGTGATATAGGGCGAACTTCCCGGATTGAGATTATTCGGATTGGTATTCGGCGAAGTGCCCGGATTCTGATTGGTATTCGGCAATGTTCCCTGATTGGCATTATTGGGATTGGTACTCGGCGCTGTTCCCGGATTGGCATTATTGGGATTGTTGGGATTTGCCGTCCCTGTTGGAGTAGTTATCGGCGTGCCGACACCATCTCTGGTGATAGCGTTGGGGTTCGGGGCAGCAGCCGGAGCAGCCCCATTGGGGTTATTTGCAGGAACATTGGCGGGGTTGCCCGCAACCGGAGCAGTGTTTTGGGGAGCAGCATTGCTGCCGCACAAGCTTACTAAATCAAAAGTTGTGCCACCTCGGGTTTCGATGAAGCAAACCGGCACATTTACATCGGGATTTGAGGCTCTGGGAAAATCGGCTGTTCCCGGCATGGGACGGCTAAAGGCAGCTTCAGCCATCAGTGGGGTCAAAGCCGCCGATAGAGCGGCGATTGTTCGCAATAATCTCATCAGCGTTCCCTCAAATGTTGAACTGTGTTTGATCCAGTATTGCCCAGAAACTAGAAATTGTCTTCTTCCCAAAATAGGAGCTTTGGCTACTCCTGCTGATGTAGGCTGCACCACTGAGCTTCTGAATTAAGACATTTGCATCTCAAGTAATTCCTGATGATAACGTTCCAACTCATGCGGTTGATGGATCAGCGGCTGAAGTTTGCCGTTGTGGAGTTGGTAGGCTTGTGTGATTCCAATGCGGCTCAGAAAGTCGAGGTAGTGGGAAATCACCCAGAGGGCGCTCTGAAACTCATTGACTCGATCAACAATCTGATTCACTGTTTCCAAATCCAAATTATTTGTTGGTTCATCTAAAATGAGCCAATCAATTTGAGAAATGCCGATCGCAGCCAGCCCTAATCTCGCTAACTCACCGCCGCTTAAGGCAGATGCAGGCTTGTTCACCTCATAGTTAAAAAATAGAAAATTTCCTAATTGCTGTCGCAGCAATTCATAGTCTAAGTTTGGGTTTGCCATTTGCATATTTTCTAGGACTGTCCGAGAGCGATCGACCATTTCATAGCTTTGATCGAGATATACCCCTTTTATGGCAGATTTTATGGCAATTTCACCGGCTTCTAAAATTGCTGGAGTTCGCTCCCTTCCTAGAAGGGCTTGAGCTAAACAGGATTTTACCGAGCCGTTCTTTCCAGCAATAGCAATGCGCGAGCCTGACGATACATGAAGCTGAATGTTTTTGATTAATCGGCGCTCTCCTAATCTCAAGTCAGTACCTTGGATCTCGATTAAATTTTTGTTTTTTTGACTGCATTCTTCTAATTTAACTCTGATTGTTTTCGTCGTTCTGATTTTGGTTGCGGCAACTTGATTAGTTGCTTTTTCTACGGCGAACTCGTGTTTTTTCTTAGCACTTCCTGCCATTACTTCAGCTTGTCGCTTCCACGCACCACTCGGAATGCTATCGGCACGTTTGCGACCTAGGTGGCGAGATTTAGCGGCTCGTTCTTGTTCGTGAGATGCTGATGTTTTCGCAGGGTAAGAGCGTCTCAATCATGCTTGACAAAAGGAATCCGAAGAATCTAAGATATTGTCAAGAAAACAAGAACTGATAATTTGAATCAGATAATCATTATCCATAGCTGCCCGTTTCATTTTTTGTCGAAGACTACGTTTGTAAGTAGGTTCGGAGTTGATGGCATTCAGCGCAATATAGCGTTTCTCAGAAAGATGAGGTACAATAACAGCAGTGAGTAAACCAATTCCTCATATCGGATAATGTAACTT
>NZ_JAUBQU010000317.1:0-1065 GCF_036701435.1 Microcoleus sp. Pol12A5 | reverse complement strand
AAAAAGACAAGCAATCGACTGATTTACCCGTAGCACTTTGTAGGGTTTGCAAGGACAATTCATTAACTGCCCCTACTGCCGCCAGCATCACTTCGCCCGCAGCCGAACAGACTGCTAAAATTGTGCCATCCAGCGACCAAGTAACAGCAGTTACGTAGTCAGACAGCATTACTTCGGCGTGAAATTCCAGGGTTCGTTCGCTACTTTTTAAACTAGACACCGACGGAAATCCTCTTTCAATTGATTTTCGTTTAAGTCGCGACCGATGAATACAAGCTCGTTTTTCGGAGTTTCGGTGGCTTTCCAAGGTCTATCCTGCCGGCCATCAAACACCATGTGTACTCCTTGGAAAACAAATCGCTTGTTGTCTCCGGCGACATTCAAAATGCCTTTTGTCCGAAAGATATTCGGTCCTTGAGTTCGCAACAATTCCTCCATCCAATCGCTAAATTTGTTGCGGTCAAGGGCGCCGGGTTCTACTATGGCTACGGAGGTAACTGTTTCGTCGTGTTCGTGAGTGTGTTCGCCCAAAAAGTCGGGTTCGATTTCTAATGCCCGGTTCAAATCAAATGCTTTAACGCCCAACAAAGCATCCATCTCTAATTCAGCGTTACGGGTGCGGTGAATTTTTGCCATTGCATTCATGGCGCGAATTCGCTTTTCTAATTCGACCAATTCTTCGTCAGTCACTAAATCAGTTTTGTTGAGCAAAACTACATCAGCGAAGGCAATTTGTTCTTGAGCTTCGTCGGCGTCCCAGTGCTGCCAGATGTGCTTGGCATCGACTACGGTGACAACTGCATCTAGCAGTAATTTTTCCCGCATATCTTCGTCTACAAAAAAGGTTTGAATTACGGGTGCGGGGTCGGCTAAACCTGTGGTTTCGATGACTATGTGGTCAAATTTGTCTCGCCGCTTCATCAAGTTGCCGATAATCCGGATTAAATCGCCTCTGACTGTACAGCAAATGCAGCCGTTGTTCATCTCAAAAATTTCTTCATCGGCATCAATTATCAGTTGGTTGTCGATGCCTACTTCGCCGAATTCGTTGACGATGACTGCAAC
>NZ_JAUBQU010000034.1:0-57134 GCF_036701435.1 Microcoleus sp. Pol12A5 | reverse complement strand
AAGGGGTAAAGCAGGAACACCGACACAAACACGGCGATGGGGCCGGTGAATGCTAGGGCGTTGTAGGGACGGATGCCGACTAAACGGGCGATTTCAATCTGACGCAGGCAAAAGCCGATCAGTGCGAAGGCGCCGTGGAGGGCGACGAATGTCCACAGCCCGCCGAGTTGGAACCAGCGGGTGAAGTCCCACTGTGCTTCGGGGCCCCACAGGAACAGCAGGGAGTGTCCGAGGCTGTTGGCTGGGGTGGAGACTGCTACGGTGAGGAAGTTGGCTCCTTCGAGGTAGGAACTTGCCAAACCGTGGGTGTACCAGGATGTGACGAAGGTGGTGCCTGTTAACCAGCCACCGATGGCTAGGTAGGCGCAGGGGAATAGCAGGATGCCAGACCAGCCTACGAAGACGAAGCGATCGCGTTTGAGCCAGTCGTCGAGGACATCAAATATGCCTCTTTCGGTCTGGGCGCGTCCGACTGCGATTGTCATTTACGCAAATCTCCAAATGGATATAATTACAACGGATTTGTATCTAGTCATGAGTCTTCCACCGTTGCCTCTGCTTAGCAGAAAACGAGTGGGATTATGAACAGACTTTACTTTTCTTTACCGTATTGACGATTATAGAGGTAATTCTTTACAAGAGCAAGTTTTTATTAAAAAATTTCCGACTTGTGACCTTGGACTTCTCCGAAGTCCCCGAAAGCCTCGAAGTCCCCGAAGTCTTTGCCCTACATTGGGGAACTTCTACTATATAGGAGTCTCTGCGCTTTGCGTCAGAAGCCCGGTGGCTTGGGAGATATATCGGCCTCAACCTCTGATTTTTCTAAGAAACTGGGTTTCCGTGGGTAAGTCCTATATATATACTGAGGATAGAGCTCCAAACTTAGGTTTTTAAGACTATATGTTCAGCATTGACATCATTGTGAAGAATACGCCCGTCTCGCTGTCGGTGCAGCGGAAGTTGGAGGAGGACGCTGAGACTGTTTACCAGCAGGTGCTGGCGGCGATTCGCAACTCCCAACCGCAAATTTTGGAACTCACCTGCGAGAAAAATCCTGAGAAAAAGGTGGCTGTACTCAGCAGCGAGATTTCTGGGGTGGTGGTTTCTCAGAAATCGGGGGCGTCATCTACAGGCAGATCCCCTGGCTTTGTCTCGATGACAGCAGAATGAGGGCTGGGGGTGTTGGTGCCGATATGAGCCAGTCAGCCGTTTCTGTGCGGGATTTGGGTTTTTGCTGGCCGTCGGGCGATCGAGTGTTGCAAGGTTGCTCTCTGGATGTACCGAAGGGCGAGTTTTGGATGCTTTTGGGCACTAACGGCAGCGGCAAGTCTACGCTGTTGAGGCTGATGGCTGGGCTGCTGCACCCCCAGTCGGGGGAAATTGACCTCGGCGGGCGGGTGGGTTTTGTGTTCCAAAACCCGGATCACCAATTGGTGATGCCGACGGTTGGTGCGGATGTAGCTTTTGGTTTGGTGGAGGAAAAGCTTTCTAACGTTCAGGTGCGGGAGAGGGTGGCGGAGGCTTTGGAGGCTGTGAATTTGCTGGATTTGCAGCGGCGGCCGATTTATGCTTTGAGTGGCGGTCAGAAGCAGCGAATTGCTCTGGCTGGGGCGATCGCCCGTCACTGCGAAATTCTGCTGTTGGACGAACCGACGGCTTTGTTAGATCCTGATTCTCAGTTGGATTTGGTGGCGGCGGTGCAGCGGTTGGTGAAAAATCGCGGGATTACAGCTTTGTGGGTGACTCACCGTTTGGATGAGTTGAATTACTGCGATGGGGCTTTTTTGTTGGAAAAGGGCGAAGTGGTCGATCGGGGAGATCCGGCGCGTTTGAAGCAGAGGTTGATGCAAAGCCAAGATGTTTAGTCCTCAAGCAATTTGAGACTTAAGTCATTCTGCGAGGGAAATCACTCTGCAAGTCAAACGAAGTCGGCCTCCGCAGACTAAGAAATAAATAGAGTATTGAACAAGATTTGGGCTGCAGCCCAAATTAATCTCGCAATCCTCGATCGCGCAACCAAGCATCTGCCCAAATTGTATCGGTTTCTGACAGCGGTGGTATGACTTCCCAGTTGCGATAATCTATCTTCAGGTCGTAACTTGCTATGTCGTAAATTTGAGTGAATAATTCCTGCAAATTGATTATAGGTTCGGTATCGCCCGATCGCAGCGGTAAAGGAAAGGCAGGCAGCGGGTTTTGCAGGTTAAAAGCATACAAATCTGCTCTGGGACGGCGATTTCCCCGACACACCAAAACGCTATAGTGGCTTTCAATGTCATTGCCAATAACTGGCATTTTTTGACCGCGCCGCAATAAATCTATTTCAATTAAATGAGTGCGACTGAATAAAATTTCTTCTCGCTTTTCTTCGTACATTTGTCGCCCTTTGCCTCTGCGCTTATTAGTAGGCGATAGGATTTCAATAACTGTTATTAATTCTTTGGTTGCCCTTTCTCTAATTTCTAAATAGCCTTCCCGAACCTGGTAGGGCAGGGGAAGAGTTACTGTTATTGGTTGTGTGGGCGGTGCTGCAACTGCTAGGTTTGATGCTGGTGTTTCTGTTGCTATTTGCGACTGTATTATGTTTACATCGGGAATGCCAATTGATAAATCTTCATCAGCAGTTTCATACATTCTCACTTCCACCGACACTAAATACTTAGGACGCAGTTGGGGAGATAAAAACCTGGCAATTTCAATAATTAGCCAGTGGTGTAGGGCGGGCCAGAGTTCGGGATGCTCTAAATACGGGTCCATACCAGGAAAGGGAGATGGCATTGATGTGACTCCTTGACTCAAGTCTATTTATAGTTTAGCAACATTTTTTTGGGGAAATTAGGGTCGATCGCACTTCCTGCCAAATAGAATAATTCCTATTTGTGGAAGGGCGATCGCACTTGTTAACGGTTAAACTTCTATCGGCAATTGTGTTTCAATTGGAACGCTATTTTCATCTAAGACAGACACCGCATTTACGAAAACAATTGTATGCGGGACTGCGGGCATTAAGCGGCGCAGTGCATTTAGGTAAGATTCGGCATCGGGGCGGCGGACGAAACGGGCGACTGTTAACCGCTGACAGTTGGGGAGGTGGCGAATTAGATGCCAAGGTTGAAGTCGATCGCGATATGTCGATTGTTTTGGTATCATAGGAAAATCCTTCCCACTTTTGTGGGTGGTGAATGAAAGGCGATCGCTCTAGATTTCTCAGGTCCGAGGGCGATCGCTATTAATTGTATATTCATTAAATTACGAGTAGTCGTAATTGTCAAGGGCGGAATGGGACGAATTAGACTGCGAGTTCGAGAACTTGCTCAAGAGAAGGGTTGGACTCTTAGGGAAGTCTCCAACAGAACGGGTATTCCATACACTACGATCGCCACCTATGCCAGTTCTCCAGGTATGGCAACTGTTGACTACACAGCTTTGGACAAGATGGCTCGTGCCTTCGATATTGCGATCGAAGATTTAGTCGAGATTTTGGAACAGTAAACTGATTGTGCGTAAACGAGGGCTCTTGCGTTAGCACTTTTTACACGATACTTGCGTATATTGGAATTTTCCGGCTGTAGACTAAAGTCAGGAGTTGTTCAGTCTGCCGGAGTTATATCAATGCCAATTAATCGTCTGTCTGACATAGAAGAAAACTTTGAATTGCTGCAAGAGCAATTAGTGGGCAAGCAGAAGGCTCTAAATTTAGCACCGCAAGAAGAAAAGATCCGAATTAAACAGCAAATCCGACAGCTACGCAAGGAGATTAGGGAGCAGGAAGAGGAGGATTGGCAGGTTGTCGCTCAGCAAACGCAAACGGTGGAAATTCCCGAACATGAGGCTGAGATTATTGTTGCCGAGATTGTCGAAGAAGTTGGACAAATTGAAGTGCAGGGACAGTATTCAGATGAAGGGCTTCAGATTTTGCAGGAGATTCGGGACAAGGTAAACCAACCGGGAGCGACAGCGGCGGCGAAACTTAAAGTCGTAATCTCAAGCATTCCGCCGTTTGTGGGAATTTCCTACGAGGCAGAATTGGATACAGAGAATTTTTTCCAGCAGCATTGCCCAACGTTTCGGAAAACGTTTCGGAAATTGATTAAGGTATTAGCAAAAAAGCCCTAGACCTGGAGAGAAAAACACTTAATCCAGGTTTCACAAGTTTTTACCAACTATACGATATTCCCTCCGAACTCGGTTCAAAAAACTTTGTCGGACGGGATGAGGAGATGCAGCAATTGCACGGATTGTTGCAGGATGGGAGCCGCGTTGCGATTGCCGCTGCGTCGGGAATGGGCGGCATCGGCAAGACAGAATTGGCATGGCAGTATGCAACATTTCACCGCGAACACAACACCTATCCAGCAGGGATTTGGTGGCTGTTTGTGCGGGAAATAGATTTAGCGCCGCAGGTGTTGCAGAAAGCGCTGCGAATGGGAATTCAGCCGCCGGATACTCTCGACAATCTGGAGGAACGGTTGCAATTTTGCTACGAAGAGTGGGCAAAAAAAACCTCTGGCAATGCTCTGCTGGTATTGGATGATGTCAACGATTACCGGGCGGTGCAGCGGTTGCTGCCTAGAAATCCCCGCTTTAAGGTGTTGCTGACTGCGCGAGAGCGACTGGAAGAAAAAACCTTGCAGCGATTGGATTTAAAGAAGCTCAGACCCTTGGATGCTTTTAAGTTACTGTATGAAGTTAGTCAGGCAGAGACTCGCATTGTTCAGGAACAGATTGTTGCTGAGAAATTGTGTGCTTGGTTGGAGTATTTGCCCTTGGGGATTGAACTGGTGGCAACCTTTCTCAAGGTAGAGCCAGATGTGTCGGTAGCAGAGTTATTGACACAGTTGCAGCAAAAGCTGTTGCAGGATGAGGTGCTGACTCCTGTAGCGGCGGCTTTTGAGTTAAGTTGGGTGCAGTTAAATGCTGCCGAACAGCAGTTGGCGGTATTGCTGAGTGTGTTTGCTTTGGCTCCCATGCCTTGGCAGTTGGTCGAGTCAGTGGTCGTAGTTTGTAGAGTAGAAGCGCCAAAGCAAAACTGGCTGAAGAAATTGTTGGTGGTGTGGGGAAAGGTGCAAGCACCCCAGCAGTGGTATTTGCTACTGGACGATCGGGTTTTGAGCCAGAGTCGGCGGCGTTTAGTGGAATTGAGTTTGCTGGGGCGGGTGGAGCAAAAGCAGTATCAACTTCATGCTTTGATTCGGGAATTTTTTGCGGCAAAATTGCCGGGACGCGCTGATGCTGAGAATTTGCGGAGAAGCTTTGCGGTGGTGCTGACAGCGGTGGCGAAGACGATTCCGCAGACTGTGACGCTGGAGGTGCAGGAACGGGTGAAGGAGGCGCTGCCCCATTTGGAGGTGGTGGCGGAGCAATGGTCGCATTTGCTGGAAAATAGCACTGATGCTACGTGGTCTTCCACAGGCTTAGCGCGGGTTGCTCAGGGACAGAGTTTGTGGGCAGAAGCGGAGAAGCGGTTGACAGCTTGCCTCCAGATGACTGAGCAACGCTGCGGAGCCGACCATCCCTCTACGGCAATGAGTTTGAACAATCTGGCAGGGCTGTACGAGTTGACGGGACGCTACGCGGAGGCGGAACCCTTGTTCGTGCGATCGCTCTTAATCATTGAGCAACAGCTCGGAGCCGACCATCCCTCTACGGCAATGAGTTTGAACAATCTGGCAGAGCTGTACAAGTCAACGGGACGCTACGCGGAGGCGGAACCTTTGTTTGTGCGATCGCTCTCAATCAGGGAGCAACAGCTCGGAGCCGACCATCCCGATACCGCAAGTAGTTTGAACAATCTGGCAGGGCTGTACCAGTCAATGCGACGCTACGCGGAGGCGGAACCTTTGTCCGCGCGATCGCTCTCAATCAGGGAGCAACAGCTCGGAGCCGACCATCCCGATACGGCAATGAGTTTGAACAATCTGGCAGTGCTGTATAAGTCAATGGGACGCTACGCGGAGGCGGAACCCTTGTATGTGCGATCGCTTTCAATCTGCGAGCAACAGCTCGGAGCCGACCATCCCCATACGGCTCAGAGTTTGAACAATCTGGCAGCGCTGTACGACGAGTCAATGGGATGCTACGCGGAGGCGGAACCCTTGTATGTGCGATCGCTCTCAATCAGGGAGCAACAGCTCGGAGCCGACCATCCCCATACGGCTGAGAGTTTGAACAATCTGGCACGGCTGTACGACGAGTCAACGGGACGCTACGCGGAGGCGGAACCGCTTTACCTCAGAGCATTAGAAATTTTTTGGAACCGATTGGGAGAAAATCATCCCAACACCCAAACTGCTAGGAGAAATTTCATTGCTTGTCTCCAGAAGGCGATATCAACGGGTCAAGATTCACAACTGTCCCAGCATCCAACAACGCAAGCAATGCTTAAGCGACTTCGGGAGACGGAGTAGCTGTTGCTGCTAGAGCGATTGTTGCCAATTTCCTACAAAACTTACGCATGGGGCCCAGAAACCGGGTTTTTTCCAGAATACTTCGTTACAGGGCAAAGACTCGATATAAAACCCGGTTTCTTTGTCGGAGTGCATGAGTCTCGATCGCATTAACAAGAGGTAAATTGCGATTTTTCGTTGGGTGGGGGCGGGTTTTTGAGATTGTCTATCTGTGTCACAAAGGGTTGGAAAAACCCGCACCTACAGGTCGATCGAGGATGTGCGACATCTCAGATTTTACGGTTGATTCCCCTACTTCATCTCATATCCAAACAAATTAGGATCGACTTCTCCCAAATTCAAATCAGCCAAACCATACTCAGCCCAACGCCTTTCTACCATCGCCGCCACATCCGGATCGGACTCCAAAACTTCCCCCCACTCGTGATCCGTTTCCGGCGGCATCTTCGTAGTAGCATCAATCCCCATTCTGCCTCCCAAACCAATCTTTTCACTGGCAAAATCTAACGTATCAAAGGGCGTATTCGGCAGAATAAATACATCCCGAACCGGATCGACTTTAGAACTAATTGCCCACACTACTTGACGCGGGTCGCGAATGTTGATACTTTTATCGACAACAATCACAAACTTAGTGTAAGTAAACTGCGGTAAAGCACTCCAAAATGCTAAAGCAGCCCGGCGCGCTTGACCGGGATATGCTTTATCAATCGAGATAATTGCCGCCTTATAACTCAGCGCTTCCATCGGTAAGAAGAAATCGACAATTTCCGATACTTGCTGCCGCAAAATAGGCGTATAAATACGGTTAAGCGCGATCGCCATCATTGCTTCTTCTTTCGGCGGCCGCCCGCTAAATGTCGTCAGATAAATCGGGTCTTTGCGGTGCGTCATGCAGTTGAATCGAACCAGCGGCGAATCTTCCACGCCGCCGTAATAACCCATGTGATCCCCGAAGGGCCCGTCGGGCAGAACTTCCCCCGGCGTAATCGTTCCTTCTAACACGATTTCCGAGTCCGCCGGTACTTCTAAATCTACGGTTTTGCACTTGGCCAACTGCACGCCGGAACCGCCGTAAAGTCCCGCAAATAACCATTCCGATAAATCTACAGGAATTGGGGTTGCTGCGGCGAGAATAATCAGGGGATCGACTCCAAGGGCGATCGCAATTTCCAATTTTTTACCAGCCTGCGCCGCTTTCCGCAAGTGTCGCGCGCCCCCCCGCACCGATAACCAATGTACAGTCATCGTATTTTTTGACTGCAACTGCAACCGATAAACCCCCACATTCGGCGTACCCGTTTCGCAATCTTTGGTAATTACCAAACCTAAGGTGATAATTTTGCCCGCATCTCCCGGATAAGGGCGAATCATCGGGATTTTGTTCAAATCCAGCCCTTCTCCCTCAATTACCACTTGCTGACAAGCTGGGAAAAAGTCGCGGCCGGGTTTGGCTTTCACTACGTCAAACAGCACTTTGCCGAATTCTATCGCTTGGGAAATCTTTTTCGGCGGTTTTGGCTGTTGCAGCATTCCCAGTTTTTTGCCGAGCTCTTCTAGTTCGATCGGCTTTTCCATGTTCATCGCCCAGCAAACGCGCTGTTCCGTACCCAACAGGTTGATTGCGACGGGGAAATCTGCCCCTTTGACGTTTTCAAACAGCAGTCCGGGGCCGCCTTTTTGCAGCATTTGATTGGAAATTTCGGCAATTTCGAGGTCGGAATCGACTAAGGCGCTAATCCGGCGCAGTTGTCCCCGTTCTTCGAGCAGTTTTAGGAATCCCCGCAAGTCTCTTGCCATTGTTGTTAAAGAAATGTTAAGTGTCCCTACTATTATGCGGCGATCGGGGGATGGAGTGCGGGGTGGGGGCAATCGGGCGATCGCTAAATAAATTTCTTTTATTATCGTTACGCTAGGACTTGGTATTTATACGGTCGATAACAAATTGACTTTAACTAATTTTTATTTGCAATACTCTTAACCATAATTTAAACAAAGCTTATTCTATTGTTATTTAATCTACTATTAATCAAAATTTAAAAAAAGCTTATTATAAGCTATCCCTTTCTTGGCGGATTTCAGTCTATCCTATGGAGGAGATTTGCAAAGCCTGCTATTAAAGGAGAGGAGGAGTATGAATTTTTTCACTGCACGTTGGCGACGTGGTTTTATAGTGGTACTAGCAGTAGCAGCATTCTCGCTGACTTTGATTAGTTCTGCTGTAGCTGCTGTCACACTAAACGGTTCGGGAGCCACTTTCCCCAAACCTCTTTACGATCGCTACTTCTCTCAGATGAGAAGTGCAAATCAAATTACTGTAAATTACGAAGGAACTGGCAGCGGTGCTGGTATCAAAGCATTAATTTCAGGCACTGTTGATTTCGCAGGCAGCGACGCGCTGATGACGGCAGCGCAAATAGCCGAAGTAAAGCGCGGTGTCATGGCGGTTCCGACTGCTGGCGGCGCTGTTGCAGTTGTCTACAACTTACCCGGAGTGACCAATCTGAGGCTAAATAATGATGCGATGAAAGGCATATTTGAAGGTAAAATTACCCGCTGGAACGATCCTAAAATAGCGGGAATTTCAGGACAAGCTAAAAACTTGCCAAATACTGCGATTCGAGTAGCTGTACGGGCAGACAGCAGCGGTACAACCTTTATTTTTGCTAACCACTTGCAGGCGATCGGCAGCAGCGTCAAAGCAGCCGCTCAGCCGAGTTGGCCTGGAAGCCCTGTCAGCGGTCAAGGAAACCCCGGCGTAGCTGCTTTGGTGAAGAATACAGCGGGTGCGATCGGCTACGTTCAAGATACTTATGCTCGGCAAAACAATCTCCAAACAGCATTTCTTCAAAATAAAGCTGGTAGGTTTGTAGATCCTAGTTTGGCTGAAGCAGAGAAAGCTTTAGCAGGGGAAACATTCCCCGCAGACTTCCGTTTAGTAGAAGGAAATCCTAACGACGGTTATCCGATTGTTGGCTTGACTTGGCTGTTAATTTACAAACAGTATCCTGCTGCGAAAGCAGAGGCTATTAAAAAGATGGTTAATTGGGTGATGACTACAGGTCAAGGTATCAACAAACAGCTAGAGTATACTACAATTCCTTCAGCTACAGCTCAAAAGGTGGTTCAAACAGTTAATCAGAGTGTGGTTGCCAGAGGTTAATTTGGGCGATTGCACGGGGTTATGAGTTGATGAGTTAAATGCAGGACTCAAAACTCATAAATTATCAGGTTGATGTGCGCTAGATTTACTGTGTAAGGTGCGCTGTGCGCACCCTACAAACCAGGTGCGCTGCCATTAGAATTACTTGTTTTCCAGCAAATATTTCACTTTTTACGCAATAATAATTCCGGTATGACCAATCTTTCAAAAAAACTGAAAAAACAGACTCGGCAACCGGCAGAAATAAACACAGAAGTAGATTTGACAGATACTACTGGTGAAGGTTTATGGATGGAGTCAGGATTTACATTATTTGTATGGGGTTTTGCCCTAGCGACAGCGGGTACGTTGTTTTGGATGAGTGCGGTAATTTTTAAAGATGCTTGGCCTGCTATTAGCAAATTTGGACTCTCCTTCTTGTGGAATCCCAAGTGGGATATCGGCGAGTTGCAGTTTGGGGCTTTGCCGTTTATTTACGGTACTGTAATTAGTTCTGCGATCGGCATAATCATCGCACTTCCTTTAGGGCTGTCAGTAGCTATAGTTACTAGCGAGAACTTCTTACCCGTCTGGGTGCGATCGCCCTTAGGATTCATGGTTGAATTAATATCGGCTATTCCCAGCGTAATAGTTGGCCTTTGGGGAATCTTTGTTTTGATTCCCTTTTTGTTGCCTTTGCAGCAGTCATTATTCGATAATTTCAGTTGGTTTCCCCTGTTCAGCAGCGAACCTTTAGGCCCCGGAATGCTGCCCGCTGGAATCCTTTTATCGATTATGATTCTGCCCACCGTAGCCGCCATCAGCCGCGATGTATTGATGTCAGTTCCAGTCGATTTGCGAAGTGCTTCGATGTCCCTTGGTGCCACCCGCTGGGAAACAATATTTAAGCTGTTACTACCAGCAGCTAGTTCAGGAATTATAGGTGCTACAATCTTGGCATTAGGACGCGCTTTAGGGGAAACAATGGCCGTAACAATGGTGATTGGCAACTCGATTCAAATAAACAAATCCCTGCTAGCTCCCAGCTACTCAATTCCTGCGGTTTTGGCAAGTCAATTTCGAGAAGCTCTCGAACCGCTGCACATCGGCGCTTTGATGTATTTAGCCCTAATTCTATTTGTCATCACTCTGTTGGTAAATGCGATCGCAGTATTGTTAGTTCAGCTAATTGGCGTCAAAGGATCTAAGAATTAACACGCTCGAAATTAATTGAGTAACAAGCCTTTTTATGTATTCTTTCCCACGCTCAAGACGGAGAAAGAGAAAAGTATAACATCCTGAGAACAAGCTTGATAAATCGCCGAATCGATCTAAAATCTAACATCTAAAATTCCATGACTCAAGCCCAAAAATTAGACGGTATTCTGGATGCAGAAATTAACAACCCCCTGTCGCTAAGCCGAACTCTTTTCAGCCGAGCAATGACACTTATCGCCTTCGCTCTGACAGCTCTAGCCCTGCTCCCTTTGTTCGCTATTTTGTACAAAATATTGGGGGAAGGACTTACACATTTGAGCTGGGAAGTGCTAGTATCTTTGCCCGCACCCGTCGGAGTTGAAGACCAGCCGAACGGCTTTGCCAATGCGATTATCGGCACTGCTTTAATGGTGGGAATTGCGACCTTAATCAGCGTGCCTATCGGCGTAATGACTGGAATATTTTTGTCTGAGTTTGGTAGAGAAAACAAAGCGATGGCTAATAGTATTCGCTTTATCACCGTCATTCTCAGCAGCGTTCCCTCGATCGTAGTTGGCGTCTTTTCCTACGCCCTAATTGTCGTTACCACCAAAGCATTTTCATCATTAGCAGGCGGTTTTGCCCTCGGCACCATCATGCTTCCAGTTGTTGCTCTGACAACAGAACAAGCATTAAAATTAGTGCCTACTTCTTACCGCCTCGCTTCTGCTGGTTTGGGAGGCGGACGCTTTCAAACTATGTTTCGCATTATCATACCTTCAGCACTTCCCACAATTACCACAGGTATTTTACTAGCTGCTTCGCGGGCAGCCGGTGAAACCGCCCCGCTGATTGTAACGGCTTTGTCGAGTCAATTTTGGCCTCCTTTAGTTGATAAATTGGGCGAGATAATGCAGTCCCCGATAGGTGCAGAAACTATGTCAAAACTAAAAGAAGTTCCCGAAACAATGCTGACTCCGACTCCTTCTATGTCGGTATTAATATATAGCTACGCCAGCTCTCCTTACAAGGAGCAGAACGAATTGGCGTGGACTGCTGCCTCGGTCCTTTTGGGCATGGTTTTGATCGCTAGCGTCGCATCCCGTACAGTAACTCGGAAACGCTTGCAAAACCGATAACTCAATAACTAAAGTGCATCTCTCAGTCAAATATTAACAATATAACCAGCCAAATAATGAAACCTAAAGCTAATTTGAACTCCGAAAACTATACAGCTCAATTCCTAGATGATGCCACCCCGGAAATAGACCCCAATGCAATCCCAGCACTGCGGATTCAGGACTTGAGCTTTTATTACGGAACTCATAAAGTCTTAGAAAATTTATCGATGAATATCCCTCACCCGCAAATTACGGCGATTATTGGTCCTTCAGGTTGCGGCAAATCTACCTTTCTCAAAGCTCTCAACCGGATTGGTGAATTGGAGGGAAAAGTTCAAATTAAAGGAAGAGTAGAGTTTTTTGGACAGGATATTTACAGCCCAAAAGTAAACATTAATAGTTTGCGCCGCCAAATTGGGATGGTGTTTCAAAGACCAAATCCTTTTCCGCTGAGCATATACGATAATATTGCTTACGGGGTGAGAATTTTTGGTCGCAAAAGCAAAGCAGAATTAGATGAAATTGTAGAATCTGCACTTAAAAGTGCGGCGCTTTGGAATGAAGTTAAAGACGATTTGAAGAAATCCGCTCAGGGGATTTCGGGGGGACAGCAGCAGCGGCTTTGTATTGCTCGCGCTTTGGCAGTAAAGCCAAAAATTTTGCTAATGGATGAACCTTGTTCTGCTCTAGATCCGATTTCAACGATGAAGATTGAGGAATTATTTCAGACTCTGCGCCAGCAGTTAACTGTTGTGATTGTGACGCACAATATGCAGCAGGCAGCTCGTGTTTCTGATTACACTGCATTTTTTAATACTGATGAAAGTCGCATCGGCCGGCTGGTGGAATTTGGACCGACAAGTAAGATTTTTACTTCTGCCGGCAATTCGAGTACGAGAGATTACATTCAAGGCCGTTTCGGTTAATACTTACATCTTGAACCTCTTTCAGAACAGGCAAGATGCCTGTTCCACAACAGACTAGACAAATATTTTTGTGGAGCAGGCATCTTGCCTGCTATAGTTAGGGCAACCGCCAAGTTTCTAAAGGTTCCAGTGGACGTTATTAATTGCTGAAACCATTGGGGGGAATTTCTTTCTTCACATCGATTTGTGGCTATATGTCTTTACCTCTTCTGAAGCGAGAGTTAGGTGTTTTCGGCGCAACTCTCATGGGCCTGGGATCAATCCTCGGTACCGGAGTATTTGTGAGTATCGGCATTGCTGCGAAAGTTGCTGGGCCGGGAGTGATTTTGGCTGTAGGTATTGCGGCTTTAGTTGCTGTTTGCAATGGCCTTAGCAGCGCTCAATTAGCGGCCAATCATCCTGTTAGCGGCGGTACTTATGAGTATGGCTACAAATATCTCAATCCTTGGCTGGGTTTTACTGCCGGGTGGATGTTTCTGTTGGCGAAAACGGCTTCTGCGGCTACTGCGGCTTTAGGTTTTGCGGGGTATTTTTTAAATGCAGTTGGTGTAGCCGATCGCACTTACCTGATCCTAACAGCTTTAGTCGCCCTCGCCATTCTCACTTTAATTGTATTGACGGGAATTAGGCGATCGAATATTGCCAATACTGCCATAGTCTCAGTTACACTTTTATCCTTAGCGGTGTTTGTTGCTGTCGGTTTGCCAGAGGTAAGGTGGGAAATGGCCACCGTACAGAATAATAGCTCGATCGGCTCCATCCTCCAAGCCACCGCCCTGATGTTTGTCGCTTATAGCGGTTACGCCCGCATCACCACAATGAGCGAGGAAGTGCGGGAACCGAGGGAAACCATTCCCAAAGCCATAATTTTCACTTTGGTGCTGACAATGCTGCTTTACATCGGGGTAGCAGTAGTTGTCGCGGGCGCGGGGGGAGCCAATAAATTGTCTTTACAACCAGGTGGTACGGTTGCACCCCTGGAAGTCATCGCCCGCAGTTTCCCAATTCCAGGAGTTTCTCAACTGCTAGCCGTCGGCGCAATTACCGCTATGTTGGGAGTTTTGTTGAACTTAATTTTAGGGCTGTCGCGCATCTGGCTGGCTATGGGGCGGCGGTTGGATATGCCGAGAGTCTTGGCGCGGCTGAATCCTTCGGGGACAACTCCCTACGTGGCTGTGGTGGTTGTCGAAGTTACGATCGCACTTTTAATCCTCGTCGGCGATGTCAAAACCACTTGGTCATTTAGCGCTTTTAGCGTTTTGATTTACTACGCTATCACCAACCTCGCCGCGCTGCAACTTTCCCCCGCCGAAAGGCTTTATCCGCAGTGGTTGGCTTGGGTGGGTTTGGGGAATTGTCTGTTTCTGGCTTTCTGGGTGGAGAGGCAAATTTGGCTGACAGGATTGGCATTAATTGCCGCCGGTTTAATTTGGCGGGCGATCGTCCGACTCCCGGCCAGAAACTAGAATTGTGATAAATTGAAACAGCATCCCGCATTGTAGAGGGCCATGCCCGATCGAACCCCCTTGCTGGCGACTCAAGAATCTCTCGCATTCAGCGCCATCAGTCGCTATATAGCTCAAACCCTAATTACCATTCAGGAACAGCATCCCGAATGGATAACTGAAAAATACAGGAAAACCCCCTGGGCCAAACCTGATTTTCAGTCAGTTTTGATTGGAAAATTGACAAAAAGTTTCACAGTAGCCAGCGATACAGATTCCCTGCTGCTGACTGCGAAAAAATACCTACAAATTTTGTTGGTTCCAGAATTCGTTAATTCACCTCAATTCAGCAAATTATCGGTCAAAATTCAGCAGCTAGCCCAATCTCAAACAGCAACGCCTAAATCACAAAACTCAGTTTCGTCACAGCCTCCCACTCCCACCACCCATCAAACAAATTCGCTCCCAATCGGCATTGCTATCTTGCTGCTAGATGTCGAAAACTTGCAACTCACCGTCGAAACCGAAAAATTCCTAGAGGGAATTTGCCACTATCCAATCCAAATCAAAGTTGCCTTTGCCAACTGGCGCAGCATGGGCAAAAAAGATGCCGAATTTCACCAGCGCGGCTATCAACTAATTCACGTCCCGCCCGGCAAAGACAGCGCCGACTTAAAAATGGCTACAGTCGGCGCATCGATTTTCGTACATTATCCCACAGCCAAAGAGATTTTTGTCTGTTCGTCCGATCGCGCCCTCACTCACCTCAGCAATACACTGCAAGCCCACGGACTAACAGTATTTCAAGTCCGCAAACAAATAGATAAAATCATAGTTTTAAACAGCAAAACCGGACAAATGGAAACCCATTCGCTTGTAACCATACCGGAAATTACACCTTTAGAACAATTAGTTATTCAACTAAAAGAATTAATCAAAAAAGAGCAAAAGCGCACCTCAACTCAGTGGATCAAAGTTTCTACTGTTTCAGCTTTATTTAGGGAAAATTACGGCTTAGTCCTCAATCAAGTTGTTGTCAATCATTTGCTAGGTACTAAAACCAGGGATATCTTTCTCAAATATCCTACCGATTTTGTACTCCACAAACCATCAGAAACTTCTCAAACTTATGTCACTCTTTTTGAAGTAAGATTATCTCCCCCACCGCCCATACTTAGCCAAGAAATTACCAACAACCACCAGATAGCACCTGCGACTTTGACAGATATTAATTCTCTGGAAGACTTGGAAAGAGCTCTTGTCAAAATAGTTGGTGACTTAACAGACAACTCTCCTGACAATTCTGTATTTCTCTCCAATGTAGGCAGCGAATTTCACCGACAATACGGCAAACAAATTACCCAAATAATTAAAGATTTTAATCTCGGTAGAAAATTTACTAAGTTTTTGCAATCCTGCGCTTCTCTCCAGCTAAAAAAAGCCGAAAAAGGCTGGCAAGTTTCCCTCCATTAATTAAAAATTAAAATATATCAACCTCCCCATTACTAGCAACTTGAGTTATCATACAATCGGGACGTAAAGAAATGTAAAGGGATATGCAGGACAAAGTAGTGGTTGTGGTGGGTGCAACTGGCGGCATCGGTTCAGCGGTAGCCCGCAAACTCGCTGATGCGGGTGCGAGGCTAGTGCTCGCCGCCAGAGACAGCAGTAAATTAGACGCTTTAGCTAGCGAACTTTCGACAGCAGAGGTACTGTGCGTACCAACAGATATCACCGATTTACCGCAAGTCGAGACGCTGATGCACAAAGCTGAGGGGAATTTCGGACAAATTGATGCCCTCGTAAACGCCGCCGGTGCCGGAATTCTCAAGCAGTGGAACAAGTTAGAACCGGCTGATTTAGATGCAATGCTTGACTTGAACTTAAAAGGCAGTTTTTACACGTCTCAAGCAGCGGCGAATGTGATGAAAGAGCGCAAATCCGGCCACATTTGCAATGTCATCGGGATTTTGGGCAAGCATTCGATGGCGATGGGAACGGCTTATTGCGCTTCAAAGTTTGGGGTAGTTGGTTTCAGCAAGTGCATGGCAGATGAGCTGCGGCGCTACGGTATTAAGTTTACGCTATTCTATTTTGGCGGGGTGGATTCTCCGTTTTGGGATAATGTGAGTTTGAAGGTAGACAGGTCAAAAATGCTGACTACCGACACTGCAGCCAATGCGATTATGTTTGCTCTTTCGGCTGACCCGCAAGCTGTGCCGATGGAGATTAATATTCAGCCAGAAAGTCATTTGTTCTTTTAGCGATTGAGGAGTGATTTTAAGGCAGAAGGCAGCGGAAGCTGAAGGAAAGAAAAATTATGATATTTTTAGGTTTGAGAACTTGTACAGCACTTAATTATGTAGGTGCAGGGGTTCGCGCACCTTACCCATATTAGTAGTGCGTCAAACCATTTTTTTGCCTTAGTCCTATCGGCGATGGTCTAGCGCTCAAAGCTAAGTTATCGCAGACACGGTTTTTTTTTAAGTGCCGGCTTATTTCTGCCTTCAGAGGGAGCTAAGAGATTCAATCTTTAGGTTATTATTAAGTGGGCGCGCAATAAAAAGTATGAAAAATATCCATTACTCAGTCTCTCCCTTGCAATTTCGCCTTGAAAATCAGCAGATTTTCCATTTTTCAGTTTCCATTTTCAATTATTGATTATGGAGTTCGATCGCATTCAATTTTACGTTGAAAACGCTAAAGTATCCCGCGACTGGTTTGTCAGCCAGTTAGGCTTTCAATCAACAGCAGGTTATGCCAACAGCCACACTCACACTGAAGTTGTCAGCAGTGGCAATGTATGTTTTGTTTTATCTTCACCCCTGACACCCGCTAGTCCGGCTGCTAGTTGGTTGAAGTTTCATCCTCCAGGGATTGCCGATGTGGGTTTTCGGGTAAACAATATTGAATTAGCGGTAGCTAGAGCGGCTGCTAAAGGCGCTAAAATCCTGGAACCGATTCAAGAAGACCTAAATGCAGGAGGCTATTTTAAGCGGGCAAAAATCGCGGGTTGGGGAGATTTAAGCCATACGCTCGTGGAGCGAATTGGTAGCCATTCACTGCTATCGGCTTCGGATAAGCTGCAGTTGTTTACCCGGATTGACCACGTAGTGTTAAATGTTGAATCTGGGGATTTATCAAGTGCTGTTAGTTGGTATCAAAAAATATTAGGTTTTCAACCGCAACAAAATTTTGATATTCAGACTGAGAAATCGGCTTTGCGGAGCCAAGTTATGGTACACACTGAAGGTGGGGTGCAATTCCCGATTAATGAACCGGCATCAGCTAATTCTCAAATTCAAGAGTTTTTGAGCGCAAATCGGGGGCCGGGAATTCAGCACATGGCTTTGCAAACTAATAATATTGTGGGTGTTGTTGCCGATTTGCGATCGTGCGGTTTGCCTTTTCTGCCGGTTCCTCCAACATACTACTCCCAATTGCAGCAGCGGCAAAACTATTTGCCTGCTGATTGGCAAGAAATTGCAGCTTGTCAAGTTTTAGCCGATTGGCAAGAAGATACTCCCGCCGCGATGCTGCTGCAAATCTTTACCCAGCCAATTTTTGCAGAACCGACTTTCTTTTTCGAGATTATTGAACGCCGAGTTAGTTTAGTGAACGGCAAACAGGTGCAAGCTGGAGGTTTTGGGGCGGGGAATTTTCGAGCTTTGTTTGAGGCAATTGAACGCGAACAAATGAATAGGGGAAGTTTGATAGATGATTGACAAAACTTCCAGTTTTTAAGTCATACAGACTTGTTAATCAGCCATGCGATATCTTTCCACCCGTAGGCAATTTCTTTAAGTGCAACTCCGGCTCTACTTGTTTGCTGTTCGTCTACTTTTTCACCTCCTAAAAATTCATAAAATTTATAGGCTGAATTGTCTCCTAGTACCCAAACCAGCATCGAGTTCAAACTTAATTCTGCCAATTTTGTTGCAACTGTTCTCACGAGTTGCCGTCCAATTCCTTGACGCTGATATTCCTCCAAAATATAGATGGCAAATAATTCTCCTTTATATACATATTTGCCCGTCCGCTCGTCACCAGCTGCCGCAAAACCCACAATTTGTCCGGAGTCATTCTCAGCAACGCAGACAAATACCCCAGTATTTTTGACGTTTGCCAGGATTTCTTGCCAGCGGCTTTCTGCTTTTTCATAGGACAGTTGCGCGAAGTAATCTGTGGGTACAATTTTTCGGTAAGCTGTCCGCCAAGTATCTAGATTAACCCGTGCGATTGCAGGTGCGTCAGCGATTTTAGCTTCTCTCACAATCATCAGAAAATACTCCTTTCGGGCCCTGAAATTCTCTTTTCAACTCTAGGCAAACTATACGATCGCGCCCTTCTAGTTTAGCTCGATACAGGGCTCGATCGGCCTGTCCAATTAACTCCTCGATCGATAAACCAGCAGCAGGTACCGTAGTAGCGATACCCATACTAAGAGTTATTAACTTACTTACCTGGGAAGCAGCATGAAAAATTGCAGCAGCTTTCAAATCGCTGCGAATTGATTCAGCTACCCGCATTGCTCCTTGCATATCAGTTCGCGACAAAATTACCGCAAATTCTTCGCCGCCGTAGCGGGCGGCTAAATCTCCTGCCCGTTGAGCGTTGCTAGCTAAAATCTGGGCCACTTGTGTTAAACATTCGTCACCTCCTTGATGCCCGTAACGATCGTTGTAAAGTTTGAAAAAATCGATATCGCACAAAATTAAAGACAGCGACTCTTGTTCTCGCTCCATCCACTGCCATTCTAACTCTAATTTTTTGTCAAAACAGCGGCGGTTGGGAATTTGAGTCAATCCGTCCACAGAAGCGAGCCGCTGCAATTCCCTGTTAGCTCCTTCTAATTCTAATTTTGCTTGTTCTAAAGCTAAATTTTGCCGAGCTAATTCTTCACTTTGGCGTTTTTCTTCTTCGTACAAAAATCTGATTGAAGCTTGAGCTTCTTGCAATTCTTGCTCCGCATATTTGCGCTTGACAAATTCCCCTAATTGAGAACCTACAACAGCTATTATCTGAAGTAAATCTTTATCCGGCGGCAGTTCTTCCCGGCAAAAAAAAGTCATTACTCCTACAACTTGACCCCTAGCGTGAATGGGAAAACCGAATCCCGATCGCAGTCCGGCTTCCTCGGCCAAGCGCGATCGCACGAAATTGCGATCGCCCACAATATCAGTAATCCACTGCGGAGAACCGCTACTGGAAACCGCTCCCGGTAAACCCTCACCCGCAGCAAAAGTAATCTGCTGGTGGTTTTCGGCAAACTCGCTAACTTCCTCCGCCGCCTGCCAAACAACCACCCGCCGCCAACCAGGAGTTTCTTCGATCGGACAGCAAAGTGGCAGGCACAAAAGCGGCTGTTTTTCGCGTTTTATTTCCGCACCAAATCTAGTTTCTTTCTCCCCCTCTATGGGCGTCCAAAGTTCGCCAATATCCCAGCCAAAACTTTGGCAAATAGCTTGCAAAATTCTCGGAGTTGCGCTATCTAGAGAAGTTGATTCTGACAGAATATGAGTAACAGCATACTGTGCTTCTTGACAATTTTTTATGCGCTGTTGCTTGGTAATATCTTTGCCGATATAAACAAAATTTTGTATAACCTCGCTATCTCCATACTTGCTTCCTGTGCTTGTCTCGAAAGTAGAGCATGAAAACGCCACAATCACCTTTAAACCTATTTTCGTTTTGCAAGCTACTTTTACTTGAGGCCAATATTCGCTTTTAAGTGCAGGAGGTAGCTGGCTGACTTTGCGTAACAATTCCTCCTCCGCGGTAATCATGGATATGGATTGGCCGATTAATTCCGATTCGGTATATCCAAATAATTGCTGTGCAGCTTGATTCACTTTTTTAATTTTTCCCGACTTTGCTGTTACTAACAAAACATCGCCTAGGGAATTAATAATTTTGTCAATATAATCGCCAGCCGCAGCTAAGTAATCGACTTTAATACTGTTTTCGTTGGCAGCCTGAACCATTCTTTGCTGAGCTGCAATGCTGTCGGTAACATCTTCGCATAAAATAATCAATCTGTCAGCATTGGCTTCTCCATGATAACCAAAGATGTACAAATCTAGATATAAATAAGAGCCGTCTTTGAGAACTCTGGTAATTGATTTTAACTGAAAGTCTTGCTCTCGTTGTTCAATAATACCTTCAAGGATTTCTTCAATTCCAATCAGTTCGGGAAAACTATCGCGCACGTCTTTTCCTTCGCCTACTTCCTCATGAATGTCGGCAAACTCTTGCAGTTTCAAAGATATTTCTTGAATCTTAAGTTCTCGATCGACTGTGAGGTATTCAATCCTGCGTAAGGATAACAGCTTATAAAGAAGAATATTAATACTTCTTGGGCTGCTCTCTACAGTTAATATTGGAAGCATCTCGTTATTGTAGAGCATCAATCTCAAAAATTAGCAGGTAAAGTTAGTTGTTTTTTGGCTGCTATTTCTCATATAAATTTTTATACTGGCAGATGTCACCATCTGGTACCGCTGGCTAATTTATGCAAACAGTACACTTTGGATTCTCCAAGCAGTTTTTTGCTTATTTTAAAAATGAGGCAAAATATTAATTTTGCCAATTTTTTTTTGAGAAAGCGCAGTCACAATCATCCTCTATTGAGGTTGAGATTTATGAACAATACGTAGCGGTTTGCACTATTTGTGCGGCATATTTTAATTTTAAATTCCGCGATATGGCTGACAACCGCTAAAGTTAAGAAGTAGCACAGTTTAATTCAAATGTTTCCTTTAATTAGCACCATTCCTATAGACCTTACCTCCCCTGGGTATTTGTGTCAATTTTTGTAAAGAAAGTGTTACTTTAAGTGATATAGTATCGAAGAATTTGTATAAAAGCTTAAAAATACTCTGCTAAATGCTGAGACTTATTACCGACTTTGACGGCCCGATCATGGACGTGTCCGATCGCTACTACCGAGTTTACCAGTATTGTCTCGCCGAGACTAAGCGTTCGGACCAACCAGTGCGCGAACTCCCCAAAGCCGAGTTTTGGGACATGAAGCGCGCGCGGGTTCCCGAAACCGAAATTGGCATCCTCTCAGGATTAGATGCAGATCAAGCCCGCGATTTTGCTCAGAAACGCCGTCAAACAGTCCACACCCTACCCTACATGGTTTACGATCGACCAGCGCCCGGCGCTCTGGAAACCCTCCAAAAGGTGCAGCGCGCTGGAGTAGACTTAGCGGTGATGACCATGCGCCGCGTTAGGGAACTAGATGAAGCCTTCAACCGCTGCAATTTAGGGCAATTTTTCCCAGAAAACCGCCGCTATTGCCTCCCCAACGATTACGTTAAAACCGGGGATGTCAAAGATAAGCCGCTGTTGATGGCAAAAGCTCTCGCCGAACTGCCGCCGACTTCTGACACTTGGATGGTTGGCGATACGGAGGCGGATATTATCGCAGCAAAAACGCACGGTGTCAAGGTAATTGGTGTTTTGTGCGGAATTCGCGATCGTACCCAACTAGAAATGCACCAACCGGATTTAATTGCCAACAATTTGAGCGAAGCAGTCGAGATTATTTTAGGTCGCAAAAATTAGTCATTAGTCATTAGTCATTAGTTATTAGTTATTAATTGTTAGCTGAGGTTATTTGTCGGAGGTCTTGATCCCACAGTTATTAGTGGTTGGCGGCTGACTAATAACTGCTGACTAATAACTGCTGACTAATGACTGCTGACTATCGCAGAAAACCGCTGACCAGCCACAGAATTAAAAACGTAAACAAAGCGATAAATTTCTCTGTTGTTATAAATGCCGGACTGACCAAAGAACCCAAAAAGCCTCCCAGCAACAAGCCTATAACCAAGCCAGCCACAGTCAGCAGCACAGCCCGACCAAATTTTTGTTCCTTGCGATTAACAAAATAAAGACAAGAGCCGACCCCAAGAGCCAGAGTCAACTGTAGTAAACCATCATTAGCCGCCGGATAAATACTCAGTCCGCCTAACCCCACATATACCCCAGCCGGCCACAAAATGTCCGATTTACTAGGAGTATCGATTAGCCGCTGCAACCAAGCTGGGCTGCCACTAGGAGGAGAGGGAGTAAAGCTTGGAGGTGGCGGAGTCAGCCGTTCGGGAAAGCGGATGCGTTCGGGTACTTTAATTTTACCTTCCTGTCGCTGCCGCAGGCGATCCATGAGGATCGCGTCGTAAGCTGCTTCGATCAATTCCAAACGTTTCTTGTCACCGCTGTACTGCTCACCTAGGCGCGTGCGGGCCTCTTGCACTTCATCAAAGGAAGCATCTTCATCGACTTCAAGCAGTTGATAGGGAGTTGGCTCACTCATGGTAATAACCCGCTGAAGACTCTCGTTATAGAGCAATCTTAACAAGAGAGGAAAGCGGGGCGGGGGCTTGGGCCGCTTTCCCAAAAGTTTTGCTGCTAGTTTTTGGTGGTTTAAAACAGGAACCAGCAAACCTTACGAAAATAGAAACTAGAAGGCATTTGGCATTCGTAAATAAAAAATAATGAATCCAAAGATTTTTATTTTTATCTTGGCCGTCTAAAATTTTACCTTCTGCCAAATGCCCTCAGAAGGGACTTTTCCCGCAGGCACTCACAATTCCCGACCACTGGACTTTTTTAAGTCGATCGCGGCGGTAGGAAAAAAAGCGAGCCGAGTCAGAATAAGTACAGAAAGGAGCGATCGCCACTTGAGAAAGATCGATTCCCAACTGCTGCAATTGCAGAGCATTGCAGAGGCGAACATCCAAGCGTACTTTTCCCGGTTCTGGATCCGCTAATACAGGCGTTTCCGGGAGTTGGTGCAAAAACTCTAGAATGCCGTCGGCTGTCGCACTAACGGCACTCTTAGGAGCAATGGTGGCTCCCAGTTCCGCTGCTACTTCCACAGATACCTGGTAAACCTCTCCAGCGATCGCCGGCCCCATAGCAATTTTCAGATTTTCTAGTTGACTGCCTTGTGCCACAAGTTGAGCGATCGCCTCTGGTAATATCTTAGCAGCAGTCCCGCGCCAACCCGCGTGAACTGCTGCAACGAGTCCCGTGCGATCGTCAGCAATCAGCACCGGCACGCAGTCAGCCGAGCAAACCCACAGCGCCTCCAATTCTCGATCGGCAACCAAGCCATCAGCCTCAGCATAGCTTGGGGCAGCGGTTTCCGGGGCCGGAGCCACAACCGGGGACAAATCACTCGTTTTGATTACCGCATTGCCGTGTACCTGTTGGAGTCGGTAAACTTTAGCTCCCGGTTCGAGAACTGCCGTCAGATCGATCGGCCCCAGGGGCGAGAAATCGCGCGTAAAAAAGCCGTGAGACCAGCGAGAAAGCAAGCTGCAAGTCAGATAAGGCAAGCCTTCAGAACTCTGCCAGTCCCAACTGATACCGTCAGGTCCTCCGGCACATTCAGACTCAGGAAAATTTGTCAAGCGATCGCCAGCTACAGTCATGAAACCTATCCTTACCCAAGCGCATCATTTAGCTTGTATTCTAAACAATCAAAAATTTTGTCCGCGAAGTTTAAAAGCCGGGCTAGCTTTTAGGAAAAAATCGCGCTCGGTCTGCGGTTTGAGGACGACCGACAGCGCACAAATTTTGCAAAACCCCAGAAATATAGGCAACTAATTAACATAGACGAACGCCAAAGCGCTATCATCAGTGTGGCCGTCACAGACTTCTAGGCAAGTGCCATCGGGATCAAAAAAACCGGATATCGATCGCGAGTGAATGCGTAAGGCATTTGAGCTTGTTCTATGTGCAAAAAAAATTGCCTCAAGCCCGGTAAAATCAGTTAGGCCTGTATATAAAGACAAGGATTGCCATACATTCGATCCTGACTTCGAGATCCTTGTGCCCCCTGTTGAGTTGGGAAAAAAAATCGTGAAACCAGTTCCAGACAAGCAAATAACAGCCCCTTTGAACACCAAACAGCAAAAAAAGAACCCTACAGGCACCCGAACTCGATCGCGCCTTTTGTCCGATCGCTCACTGCTGGTGGGACTGGGTTGCCTTGCCAGTCTGGGACTGCTCAGCAAAGGCCTAGTTTGGGCTCAAGCCGAAACTCCGCCAGCAGAACAAGCCGTCCCCGGCGCAGCAGACCTCCAGCCATTATTTGAAGCTCCTCTCCCGCCCCCGGAACCCGAATACAGCCAAGAGTCGCCCGAACCATACCCTGAACCGCAGGCAGAAGTTCCGCCGTCCGAGCCTTTCGATGCCGCACCGCCCAGTGAGCCGGAGTACGCCAGCGAACCACCTCCCACCCAATATTATCTGCCAGAACCCGCGCTGATTCCCCTGCCAGAAGCGACGGCCCAGGAGCCGCCTTTTGAAGCGCCAGTTAACCCAGCCCACGCTGAAATCGACCAAACAGACTACAGTGTTGGTGCTACCAACGAGTACGAAGCTCCAACCAGAATAGAGTTTGCAGAACGATCGACTGGCTGCGAAGGAGGTGGCGATTTGTGCGCGCCTCCTCCTGTTTCCGAGCCGGTGACGGCAGATGCAGGAGAACCAAGCTACAGCAGGGAAACTCCGAGCGCAGGCAACGGCTATATTGCAGCCCCTCCTCCTCGAAATCTGCCAGAAAGCCTTCCGGCCGATGTTCGGGAAACTGTGGCAGGAAATAGTAGCGGAAATCCTGTCAGTAAAATCGGTCAAGCCGTTCAACAAATAGGCAGCCAGGTTTGGGGGAGTTCCAACCCGCCGGAATCTGCTTACGCACCCCCGCGCTACTCGGCTAACCCTGGATACTCCGCAGACGCAGCATATTCCGCAGACACTGGATACTCTGCTAACATCGGCTACTCGGCTAACCCTGGATACTCCGCAGACGCTGGGTATTATGCCGGATCTGCATCTTACGGCGGCGGCCCTCCAGCGCCCAGCATGGGACTCGGGCCGGTTCAAGTCGGTGCCGTTAGTGTCAGCAGCGGCAGCAATACCGGTTTTGCTTACTACAATCTCACGCCGCGTCCCGCAGGCCTCCCCGGAAATGGCAACACCAGCTTGCTGTTTCCGCTATCTATTGCTTCGGCAATTACTTCGCCCTTTGGGTGGCGGACTCATCCGGTTATGGGCTACGGCAGGTTTCACACCGGAACTGACTTGGGAGCCCCGATGGGAACGCCCGTACTGGCGGCCTATGCGGGTCAAGTGGCGATCGCCGATTGGTTGGGCGGCTACGGTTTGACAGTGGTTCTCAACCACAGCAAAAAGTCTCAGGAAACTCTCTACGGCCACCTTTCGGAACTGTTTGTGAAACCGGGAGAGTGGGTGAAACAGGGAGAGACTATCGGCCGCGTCGGCAGTACGGGAATGTCTACAGGGCCTCACCTCCACTTCGAGGTTCGGCAAATGACTGACCAGGGTTGGGTGGCGATCGATCCGGGTTCTCAGCTAGAATTCGCTCTGGCAAAAATGATCGGCAGTTTGGAAACCGCCAAAGTACCGCAAATGCCGAAAATGGTGGAAATACAAACCGCTAGCGGACTCAAGGATTTGGAAAACGATCTGCCCCAGCTTCCACCTCTGCCGCTGGGAATGGACATCGAAGTTCACAATCTCCAGCCGCCATTCCCCGAACTTTTAAAAGCTGACATTTCTAAGCCCAAAGATACTGAAGCAGTCAAACCCAAACCTCAGAAGCAAGCTAACAGGTAAAAATTAGGGATTGCCTAAATTAATTTTCTTGTGGAACGGTCGAAAAGCCCAGCCCACAAGAAAATTTATGTTTGGTGCAACGAACAGGCGAACTCGTTGCTTTTCCTCGTTACCAGGCTCTTTCGGGTAAGGAGGAAAAACTGATAAAAAATGGTAACTTGGAGCTTATGCTAATAGCGCAGCATTTGTGGGAATTAATTTTATTTCTGATTATTCTAGTCGGGCCGATTCCCTTAAGCTTGTCTCTGGCCTTTGAGAATCAGAAAGAAAACAATAACTATTCATTTCCCCATTTTCTCCTTGTACTCCTGACGGGATGGAGTATTGCACAAGTTTGTATCGGCTTGATTTTAGGAAGTGCCGATCGCCTAAATATTGCTGCGGTGATTATAGCAGAAATTTTGATGGGTGCGATCGGCTTCATCCTGATTTATACAAAAAATCACAAAACTTTTACCTTCTCCGAGTGGCCGATTCCCCAGCTCAAGCAACCTCTGGCAAAATCCGAACGCCTAATTATTTTTGCCACCGCTATTGCAGGATTTTTGCTGTTACAAATTCTCGCAACCAAACCCACAACCAATTATGATTCATTGTGGTTTCACCTACCTGCGATCGCCAGATGGTATCAAACCCATTCATTTACCTTATTAGATGCGGCCGGAAATTGGATTTTTGAACAAGAACAAGCCCGAGTATATCCTTACAATTGGCACGTTTTATCTGCTTTGTGTGTACTCCCATTCCGAGAAGATTTTCTCGCAGCTTTTCCCCTGCTAATTGCGTGGGTACTTGAGGGAATTGCCGTTTATCTATTAAGCGTAAAATTTGGAGCAACCCGAATTCACGGTATGGCAGCAGCATCTTTAGTATTGACAGTACCGATGGTGCTCAACCAAGTTAACACTATTCACCCAGACTTACCGCTAGCTGCAATATTTACAGTAGGTTTGTATCTTGGTTTATCCTATCACAGCAGCCGATCGCACTCGGAACTCTCCCTATTTTTGGCAGCCACAGGAATGCTAGCCGGAATAAAAATCACTGGAATAGTCTATGCAGCATCACTTTTAGGAGGATTAGCAATATTAGAAATTAAAAGATTCGCGGTTAATAAAAAATCTACACCTGCTAATTTTAGGATTCGCCACTTTCTCAAACCAGTCTTGCTGTGCGGCGTAGCTTGTTGCTTGCTTTTAGGAGGTTTTTGGTATGCGAGAAACTTGCTGCAAATCAATTATCCTGTCAGCGAAGTCGGGGATATTAAAATTCCTTTAGAGCCTGTTCCCTTACCGCCTTCCGTACCTGGGCCAACACCTCCGGTACAGCAGCCGCCCGCTTCGCCACTTCTAAAGATTTGGCAAAGCACTTTAGCAGCTCAATTTAATCCCAGCAATTTTTCCCACTGGCAAACTGTCGGCTTACAAATTATCATTAGATTGCAACTGCCCTTTCTGGCGATCGCACTTCAGGTATTGGCAGCACCTCTTGCATTTATTCAGGGTAAAAGTAGAATAATTAATCAAAATAATATTATTTTAATTATACTTCTCGCCAGCACAGCAGTTCTGTATTTAATTACACCTTACACCTCCGGGACTGTCGGAGAGTCGATCGGTAAACTCAGCCCTATACTCGGTTTTAACCTCAGATACGGATTTCCCTTTTTAAGCGTACTCGCCATCGCCGCAGCAGCTACAGCAACTCTCTTGAAAACTCAAAACCAAGTTGTTCTGGCAGTGGTTTGGATTAGCGGTTTTTGCGGAATTATTAGCAACAAAATTTTTGATTATATTAAAAATGCTTCTTTCACCGGAGATAGTATTATTTGGGGGAGTTTGTTGATTGATAATTTTAAGTCTAATCCAGTAGAAGCTATTAATAGTATCTGGAAAATATTAGCTCCGAGTTGGCAAGATATATTGCTAGATCCGATATTTTATATTGTGTCACTGACTCTGGCTGCGAGCTTGTTGAAAATAAATCCAAGCTTCGGATGGCTGAATCAACTATTTCCAAGTCGCAAAAAATCAATTTATATAGTAATAATTGCTGTGTGCATAGGATTGATAGTAATTGGTCATTGGAGGGAGAAGCGAGATTTTGCACGCACCGAACTGTATCGCGGTATTTACGAATATATTGATAAAAATACACTACCAGATGAAAGAATAGGCTTCTTTTTAAGTTCGCGCAGCTACCTGTTTTACGGGAGAAATTTGGACAGACAAGTTTTATATGTACCATTTAGAGCCGATCGACTTTCGGCATGGATTGACAACCTGCGGCAAAATAAAATTAGGACTGTGGGATTCGGGCCCCTGACTGAGACAAACGCAGCTACCAGAAAAGCTTTATCTTGGCTGACAAGTGCTCAGGGCCCGCTGCAACCAGTTTTCGGTAAAGATTTTAATACTGAGTCGGTGCTATATCGCTTGAAAAATTAAAAGTTATTAGTTACCATGAACCAAGCTAAAACTCTATTTTCAATTATTGTTCCGACCTACAATCGCCCCGATAAATTAGCGGCGTGTATTCAGTCTTTTGTTGAAATTGAATATCCGCGCGATAAATTTCAAGTTATCGTGGTCAACGATAGCACCGAAATCTCTGTAGAAAATACAATTTTGCCTTTTAAAAATCAGCTAAATATCACACTTCTGACACAACCAAACTCCGGCCCTGCAACGGCGCGAAATACTGGCTCTTTTGCAGCCGAAGGCACATTTTTAGTGTTTACAGACGATGACTGTACTGTGGGGGTAGATTGGCTGCAAAATCTGGAAAAGCGATTTGTGGAAACACCAGATTGCTTAATCGGAGGTCGAACAGTAAACGCGCTGCCGGATAACATCTATTCTACTGCCAGCCAGCAACTGATCGATTACCTTTACAGTTACTATAATGCTATTGGCGATCGCGCGCAATTTTTCACTTCTAACAATTTTGCCCTTCCCGCTGAGGCTTTCCAAAAAATCGGTGGCTTTGACACGACTTTTTCTCTAGCGGCTGGAGAAGACCGCGAATTTTGCGATCGGTGGTTGCATTCGGGCAATGCCGCCATTTACGCTCCCGAAGTTATAGTCTATCACTCCCATGCACTAACTCTTCGCAAATTTTGGAAACAGCAATTCAATTATGGTAGAGGTGCTTTTTTGTTTCAGCAAATTATCTCGAAACGCGGGGCTAATGGGAAACTACAACATCGATCATTTTATCTGAATTTGCTAACTTATCCATTTTTCCACGCACCGGGCTTTAAAAAGCTATTAATTGCTGCATTGTTTTTAGTTTCTCAGGCAGGAATTGCTGCGGGATTGTTTTGGGAGAAAAACAATTTTGTTGAGGAATAGATTTTTATTAATGAACAGCAGAGAGCGCAGAGAGCGCAGAGAGCGCAGAGAGAGTTAGTGGAGTGCGTCTGCTTTGAACAGTCAATTATTGATATAATTCATTCGCTCCTGATGTCTTCTACAACTCAAAAACAGGCTCACCTGCCTGTTCCACAAAGAGTGAGTTTTCTTGTGAGTTGGGCAGGATAACCCGGGCGTAAAAGGCTTATTGAGGATGTTGTAATATCTCAGATATTAGCAAGGTGCGCGGTGCGTACCCACAGGTTAGATAAATCCGTGTTCTGCTAAGAATTCTGGTGTAATTGTTCCAAAACTGTTGATTGTGGGGGTTTCTTCCCACGGTTCGGGATGGGATTTTGAGCCGCTGCGGAGAAATTTGGCGACATATTTACCCAGAATATCTGCTTCTAAATTAACTAAACTTCCTGGTTGCAAATAGCTGAGGTTTGTCTCACCAAAACTGTGGGGAATGACAGCAACTTCAAACCAATTGCCGTCAGCATCGCAATCTGCCACGGTTAAGCTGATGCCGTTGACGGCGATACTGCCCTTGGAAACGATGTAAGGTGCGATTTGACGTTGCCATCCCGAATTTGCTGCCGGTGGGGCAGTAAACCGCATCTCCCAAGCGTTGGCGGTTTGGGTTGAGGTTGCTAAAGTGCCGATCGCATCTACGTGCCCGGTTACAAAATGTCCCCCCAATTTGCTACCGGCGCGCAGGGAGGTTTCTAAGTTGACCCAAGCATCGGGGAATGCTCCCAAAGTAGTACGGCGCAGGGTTTCCGGGGAAGCGACGGCGACAAAACCTTGGGGCAGAACTTCCACCACGGTCAAACAGACTCCATCCACGGCTACGCTGTCCCCAATGGCTAAATCTTGTAAAATCTGGTAGGAGTTGTTTGATGTGCAGGAAATTTGGAAATAATCGTTGCCTAGCGACTTCAGCTTTCCGAGAGATTGAATTAGTCCTGTAAACATAAGTATTTTTCCGTAGTCGATCGCTTACTTACATCAAATCACAGGGACAAACCAGAGACAGGAGGTTTTGCCGTCTCCCTGTCCCCCGGAGTCAATCTAAAATCTAAAATCGACAGTCCCCGATCAGTTGCTGATTCAGGCGAAGATCAAGTCATACTGGATTTAGGTGATCTTTATGTCCAAGTTCTCTACTGCCTTACAGTTTCTTAATTCTATGAGGCCGATCGAATGATTGAAATGAAAGTCGCTGGAATTGCCTTAGATGCAGCCACGCGCAGTCCTATTGTCCTATTGAGAGATGCTACTGAGCGACGGGCTTTGCCTATTTATATCGGTCAGGAGCAAGCAAAGGCTATTATTAGCGCGATCGAAGGCCACAAGCCTCCTCGGCCCTTAACTCACGATCTGATGGTCAATTTTTTAGAGGCATGGAGTCTTACCTTGGAGCGCATAGTTATTCACTCGCTGCAAGATAACACCTTCTATGCCGTCCTGATCGTCCGTCAGGGAGAAGTTAAAAAAGAGATCGATGCCCGACCTAGCGACGCGATCGCCTTAGCCCTGCGAACGAACTGCCCCATCTGGGTGATGGAAGAAGTCGTCGCCGATGCTTCGATACCTGTCGATCGAGATGCTGATGAGGCCGAACGCCGGGCCTTCCGGGAATTTATCTCAAACCTCCGTCCAGAGGATTTGATTAAGAGAAGCGGCTTGGGCCCGGGCGAAACTTCCTAAACTTTATGCGCTATCGACGGTTTGGCAAAACGGAGTTGCACCTGTCGGTATTTTCCTTGGGAACCATGCGCTATTTGGCTTCTGAGGAAACTGCCTGTCAGACTGTACAACAGGCGTTGTCTCAGGGAATCAATCACCTGGAAACGGCTGCAGGTTACGGTTGCAGTGAGGAATATCTTGGCGCGGCCCTTTCGGCTGGTTTGTCGGTCGATCGATCGCGCCTTCACGTCACTACAAAAATTTCCCCAACGGAGGATGCAGCAGCTATGGAACGCTGCATCGACGCATCCCTCAAACGCCTGAATTTAGACTATATCGATTGTCTGGCAATTCACGGTTTGAATACTTGGGAACATTTGGCGATTGTGCGATCGACCACAGGCTGCATGGAAGCTGTACGCAAAGCCCTGGCCGATCGCCGAATTCGGCACGTCGGCTTTTCGACTCACGGGCCTCTGGATCTGATTTTGGATGCAATAAATACAGATTTGTTTGAATTTGTCAACCTGCATTACTACTATTTTTTTCAGCGCAACGCCCCGGCAATTGAACTCGCCAAAGACAAAGATATGGGCGTTTTCATCATTTCCCCAGCCGATAAAGGAGGGCAACTCTACACGCCCCCGGAAACTCTCGCACAATTGTGCTCGCCTTTCTCGCCCTTAGAGTTAAATTATCGGTTTTTACTTAGCGATACTAGGATTGGGACTTTGAGTGTGGGGGCGGCAAATGCGACAGAATTAGAGCAACCCCTGCAATATTGCGATCGCGACTTTCCCCTCACCAACGTCGAAATCGCTGCGTTCGATCGGCTAGAATCGGCTATTGCAGACACTTTGAAAACCGACAAATGCAGCCAGTGCTATGCCTGTTTGCCTTGCCCGGAAAACATCAACATTCCCGAAGTATTGCGACTCCGCAATCTCGCCGTCGGGTGCGACATGACTGACTTTGGCAAATACCGCTACGCCATGTTTGAAAATGCCGGACACTGGTTTCCCGGCAGCAAAGGCAACCGCTGCACCGATTGCGGCGAATGTTTACCTCGGTGTCCCGAAGAGTTAGACATCCCAACCTTGCTCAAAGATACTCACCAGCGACTTGGGGGCAAAGCAGGCAGGCGGTTGTGGGATTGAAAAAAAGGTGATGAAGGCAAAAGGCGATCGAGCTTATCTAAAGTTTTGCAATAATTAGGCTAAACTTTGGTTTAAGTAAATTTACGATACAGTCGCTCGAAAAATTACTTAGTCTGGCGACTGTCTGGTGGAGCATCCCGATTTTGCAAAAAGCGTTTTCACAGAAGTGCGATCGTCCTGCACAGCCAAGCCTACATCTAAGCGCGAACACTCCTGTGGAAGGACCCATTTGGATTCTCGCAACACACTTTAAATAGATGCGACAGTATATGTAAAAACAACTCAATAAAAAAATCTGATTTAACAGCGAGAAACTGATTTTTTGGAAAATACCCCTGTCATTTTCTTACTCTGTTATACCTGACGATAGCGAAGAATTTTATGAAGATTGATTAACCGAACTCTATCTAAAATCTTAACTCTAAAATTGATTGTTTTCCAAATTAATTTATCGCCTGTTATCTACTACCGATTCATCTACTACTATGGCTCCAACTCAGTTAAAGGGCAGCAAGCCAAATTGTTCGCAGCCAACTAAAGTTGCCACTTCCGAAAGAAGAGTGAAAGCAGCTTTCAAGCCGTGCACCTATAACTTATCTGTTACCAGAAAACAGCTAATTGGACTGCTGGCGTTACAAACAATCTTGCCAGTCGGACTAACGGGAGCAGCACTTTGGCTAACATCGGCAGTTGGAAACAACGAACTGCAAAATCAAGCTAAATCAGAACTGAGCCTTAGTAAAATTAACTACAATTTCAAACTAGATCGCGCCGCCGACCGTTTGCAAAACTCCTCTGACAGCAAAACGATCGCCCAAACAGCCTTAGCTTACAACAGCGGAAAAAAAATATCAGATTTGCAAAAATCTGTCAAGCAAATTCTAGAAAATCAAGTCAAGACAGGGGAAATAGACAGCGCGGTCTTAGTTGGAAAAAACAGACAGATAGTTGTTAGCGTGAACCCCAACCAGAAGGAAAAAAGTTTTAACCTGCCAAAAATAGTCGATCGAGCATTTGGTGCAAAAAAACCCATTACAGCTACCGAAATCATTGCCAAATCCGAAGTTCAGGAACAATTGGGATCTTTGTCGCCCGGAAAGGTCGATCGCCCTGTGCTCGTCCGCTACGCAGCAATTCCCGTAAAAGATCCCAAAAATCAGACAGTGATTGCTGCTTTAGTCTTAAGAAAAATTATCAGCCAAACGTCGGCAGTCGCTAACAGCGAAACCCTCAATTTACAGGGTGGCGGATATCACGCTATCTACATACCCCTGGCTGACGGCAAATTTGTCTTGGCAGGTTCGCAAGCAGTTACAAAAAACCAACAGTTGCCAGACTTAAATTCAATAGACAAATCTCTCCTAAAATCTGCACTCGCCGCCGACGGCAAATTAGTCGCCGGAAACGTACACACAGGCAGTCAAACTCATGCAGTAGCTGCCAAGTCCCTCGGCAATTTAGCCGGAAAACCCGCAGCAATTTTAGTGCGATTCATCCCCACAACCTCGATCGAAACCTGGTGGGGCAACAACTGGCTGCTGGCACTGTCTGCTGCTGCCGTTGTCCCCTTCGCTTTGGCAGTTGCTGTCACCCGCCGGATTGCCAAACCCGGTAACTCGGATTTATCAACAGCAGAGGGGAATTGGGCCTTTAACTCCTCTGCCGAACCGCAGCAGCGAGCCCGGAATTTGGATTTAATTTATGACAATTTAAATTTAGGCGAATTTCCAGATTTATTCCCTAAAAAATCGAGTTTAAACGGTAAATTAGCGGTCGATTTTCGATATAAAAAAAATCCGGGCGCTCTCCCGATCGCAAATCCCCAGACCCCGCTCGCTTTCCAACCCCTAGAATTGGCAGAAAACTCCGTCTCAAATCAGTCGCGGCACGTAAATACAGAACTAGAAAAAAGTGCGATCGCCTTAAATCTAGTCCAGGAAGCTTGGCAAGACTTAAATCGCCTCAACTTGGAATTGCAGCCAGAAATACTGGATCGCCAAAACACTCAAAAAGCCCTGCGAAAGAGCGAAGCACTGCTGCAAGCGATTTTAGACAACTCAACAGCAGTAATTTACATCAAGGATGTTGAGGGAAAATACCTGCTCACCAACCGCCATTTTGACAATTTGTTCGACATCGCCAAAGAGCAAATAACAGGCAAAACCGATGGCGATATTTTTCCCCAAGACAAAGCAGCAGCCTTGCGAGAAAATGACCTGAAAGTTCTCGAATCCTCCTCGCCCCTGACCCTCGAAGAAATCATCCCTCAAGACGACGGCCCGCACACTTATATTTCTCTGAAATTTCCCCTCTGCAACTCCGAAGGTAAAGCTTATGCAGTCGGTACAATTTCTACAGATGTGAGCGATCGCAAACTGGCCGAACTCACCCTAGAAAAGGCCAAAGCAGAACTAGAAAGAGAAGTCGAACAGCGCACCCTATTCCTCCAACAAACCAACGAACTTTTGCAGTTTGAACTCGCCGCCAAAGTCCGGGGGGCGATCGCTGTCAGACAAATGAGTGCTCAGGTAGCCCGACACGCCAGAACAGTTGACGGGATTCTCGGCGCTTCTCTTGACCTAATTTTTCTAGTGGATCGATCGGGAAAATACACCTATGTCAGTCGCACCGCCGCTCAAGCTGCCGGCATGAACCCCAGAGAAATGATTGGCAAAACCTGGCAGGAATTAGGCTGGTCGCCAACAATTATGCAGCGAGTTCACCAAGAATGCCACGGCATATTTGCCACAGCCGAGCCCAAGAAAGGCGAAGTAATTGTCCCCACCGCAAGCTGGGGAACCCGCGACTACGAGTACATTCTCAGCCCGGTTTGTGCGACAGACGGCAGCGTCGAAGCGGTGGTGGCGACACTGCGAGATATCACCGAACGCAAAGACGCTGAGGAAGCGTGGCAGTTGGCCAAAGAAGCCGCAGAACTCGCCAACCGCGCCAAGAGTGCTTTTCTGGCAAACATGAGCCACGAGTTGCGAACTCCCCTGAATGCGATTATCGGCTACAGCGATATGCTGGTGGAAGATGCCGAAGAGTTAGGCAACTTACAGGTTGTCTCGGATTTAGACAAAATTCGCACTGCTGGCAAACACTTGCTGCGGCTAATTGACGACATTCTCGACATCTCCAAAATTGAAGCTGACAAGATGGAGATTTACCTCGAAAGCTTCGATGTTGGAGGCTTAATCGATGAGGTGTTAACAACTATCAAACCGCTCATGGATAAAAACGGCAATACTTTGCAAGTATTGACTTCTGACAATATCGGCGCGATGCACGGCGATTTGATGAAAGTGCGGCAGGTAATGCTGAATTTGCTCAGCAATGCTGCTAAATTTTCTGCGAATGGGACGATCGTGCTTACTGTCGAAAGAATTACCAGTGAAGAATTAAAAAATAAATATCAACCGAGAGTTGCTCAACTGTTAATTTTGGATGCAGAATTTTTAATTTTCCGAGTGACGGATACGGGCATCGGCATGACAAAAGAGCAGCAAGAGCGACTGTTTCAACCTTTTACTCAAGCCGACAATTCAACTACTCGCAAGTACGGCGGTACTGGTTTGGGACTGACTATCAGTCAGCGTTTTTGTCAGATGATGGGCGGCGATATTGAAGTTACTAGCGATTTAGATTGCGGTTCTACTTTTACTGTTTGTCTGCCTGCTTCATTGTTTAGGCGATCGGAATTTTAACATGACTTCAGGGGCGGGCTTTACCAATAATAAAAGCAAAAACAAACAATCTTATAAACCCGCAGCCACACAACACAAAATTGCCATGTACATCTTTTGCATATAATAAAATGTAAGGTTGATGTAGATTATATCCTATGCGGGGACGGGTTTTCTAGATGGCGATTTTCCTATATGAATGATTGGTAAAACCTGCACCTATAGAAAATATATAAAAAAGCAAACAATAATTATGAAATACGATGCTGATACCCGCAAGAATTGCATTTTGACAAAAAGTTTATTTTTGTTCCTGATTGCCGGTTCTGCGTGCTTCGGAGCCTTGCTGTGGCGACAATCTGCCGCATATTCCCAGCAGCCGAGCTGCCCGACTGGCAACGCTGCTAATTTGCCGTCGCCCCCGCTTTCGCAAACCGAAAAAAGTGTGCCGAGTCTGTGGTTAGCTCAAAAACTCTATGGCGGGAAATTGCTCGATCGCTGGTTTGTAGATCCAGGCAATACTTGGGTAATTATCATAGTTAACCGCCAACTTTGGAGTTTGCTCGATTATATGGAACGCTATCAGTTTGTCAACCGCTTTGGCACTGTTGCCAGCGAATACGGTTACAATGTGCGAGTTTGCAACCGTCAAGGCACGGCTTTGGCAGTTTATTCGTGCAAGGGCGATCGGCGCTTCTGTCGGATTGATTTAGAATCTCTCTCAAATCCAGGTATTCGAGGAAGGGTGAAAGGATTTTAGTAGGGTGCACCAGCAGCGAGTAATTTGATGAATAATGGATAAATCAAAAGCTGACGCACCCTACATTTTAACTTCTCACTACTTGCCTAGTTTCTTGCCAGAGCGATCGATATTGGGCAATCCCCGCATCCCCAAACGGCAGCATAAAGTCGCTAGCAGCAAGAATCTTAGCATCCGGCAACAACACAGAATTAGTGCGAACAGCTTCCGGCAAATCCTCCGGTTTCATGCCGACAATTATCGGCGAACTAGCCTTAGCCAGCAAAGATAATTGAGGAGCAACCCGAGGCTGCAAGCAAAAATCAATCCATTTTTCCACTAAAGAAACTGGATTGCCTGATGCTGGTTGTACCCACAAATCTGTCCAAAGTGCAGTTCCCGAAACTGGAATTACTAAAGCAATATCCTTTTGAGTTTGCAGCAGTGGGAGCAAGTCTCCAGATGAACCTACTGCCAACCAAGTATCGCCTAAAATTAATGGTTGCAGGTAAGCGTCAGAACTATAAAATTTAACTTGTTTGTGCAGATTTGCGAGTTCTTTTTTAAGATTTGGGACTCGATCTAATTGCTGCGTATTGTAAGATTTTCCGACTTTTTTTAATGTTAAACCGATAACTTCTCTGGCACTGTCCGGCAGAGAAATTCGATCGCGCAATTCCTCTCGCCACAAATCTTTCCAATCTGTCGGAGTCCAGCCCAAAGCCTTAAATTTGTCGGTTCGATAGGCAATTACCGTACTTCCCCAGCGGTAAGGTGCAGCCCACACTTTACCTTCAGGATCTAATTTACCCTCATCGTTGCGCCTGACGAGTTTTTGCCATCTTTCTGGCAATTGTGGCCAATTAGCAAACTTAGCAGGATCGATCGGCTTAATCAATTTTTGCGTAATTGCCAAAGTCAGCCAGTAATCTCCCAACATCACCAAGTTAGCTTGATTTTTTGATTGGGGAACCCGTTTCCACTCCTGCAACAGGGCGAATAATTCTTTTAATTGTCCTTCTTGCGTTACCTGCAAAAGCGGAGACGGTTGTACATCGCGGCTAAATTTGCTTACCAGTTGGGCCGGAATACCGTTTTTGAGCGATCGAATTTTGAGAATCGGCTTCGAGTCGCACCCTGCCGCCAATTGACTTAAAGTTAGGGTGGCGGCCCCCAATAGCAAAGACCTTCGTTTCACCTGTGAATCCGCTTTTCTAAATATTGACCGATCGTTTTGTGTTCTACAGCCCGGGAAATAATTGTTTGTCGAGTCCGGTAGTTGGCGCCGATTTGTCTTATTTCTTCCTCAAACACAGAGCCATTGTACTCGGTTCTGCTGCCAAAAGAGTCTGTTTTGCTCTTGCCCTGATTTTACCTTCTAGCTTGTCGATCGACCTTCCGATGCCGAAAATTCTGTCAACTTAACGGCTAATTTCTCTGTTCCAAGTTCCTTTGAGCCAGTTGTGTTCGCCAGCGGGGTCGATCGACTGTATCTGTGTTACATTTTTTAATATAACGAAATAAAGAGAGCGCTGCCATTTGCAGTTGGATGACGCTTTTTACACAACCGAAGTGAAAAATCCTTTTTAAGTCGGCGACAGCTTAATAACTAAAAAAACTAAAAATCCATTCATCTGAATCCTGAAAGCACTGGCGAGAGCGAAGTCAATCTAATAGGACGCTCTGCAATCCCACTCTCAGAAACCAGACGTTTTAACTCTGATTGAAGGCTTGAACGAAGTATAGGGGTTAACCAACTCGGTTCCTGTGTCCAAGACTATGTAAAACCTAAAATCTACAATCTACAATCGACTCACGAATGGCGATCGATTATCTTCAAGCTGGCTCCCTAAATCTACCGTCAGGATTGGGAACACAACAATTACGTCAAAAATTAAATAATTTAGTGATAAATCCAAGTTATGTAAAGATTTACCTAAAATATAAAGATATAAGTTACGAGCCAAAGGATGATTGTATGGAAGCGCTCCGCCAGCAAGTTACAGTATTGAGCCAACAAGTCGAGGCCCTCTACAAACTCATAGAAAACCTTAATGAAAAGCTCTTGGCGTCTGCCACGGAGACGAAGCTGACCCAGCAACAGAGAAACGATCGCTCTGGAACGGTAGGAAATGACAAAACCTCGTCCTATCCAAGCTACAGCAGTCTCGACGGCCTCCTCGAACACAAGGACATACTGTTAGATGACAGCTATTTCGACAAGAATTCTCAAAGCTTAGAAAAAGAGCTGAGTGCAGAGATTCAAATCCAGCGCTTAACTGCTCAGCTAACAGCAGCTTACAATCGAATTGCAGCCTTGGAAGAACAATTGCTCTCCAAAAGAATGCACTCGCAACATCTAGGCGGGCCTAATTAAATATTGCTAGCAGGGATCGGGTACTAATCAAAAAAAATACAAGTTGCGTTGCTTTATGCTCGTCTACTTATAGATTCATTGCATAGAGTTTTTTATCTCCCGAAAGTAGCAGGGGGGATACTGCATCAAAGCCAGATATTGTGTAGAAAACTATGTAAATCTGAGAGCATAAATGCTACAGAAAATGATATAATTATTCAGCCAAAAGGAAGCTGGGTGAGCAGCACAACCATGTTCGCAGCTAGAGTTCCGCATCTGAATTTTTAATGTTTAATTCCTAAGATTCGTGGACGCCCAGAAAACTAAAAATCCGGTTTGCGAGTGTATTCGTCCCTGCAAAACCCCAATATTTTCAGTAAAAACCAGGTTTTTTGCCTCCAGGACTCTCTAATGTTTAATTTCACACCGCGAGGCTAAAGCTTCAACAGCTTGGAGGAGTTGAGGAGGAGTCCAATTTGCAGTCAGGCCACTGGCGATCGCACAGGCTCCCGCACCGACACCTTCTTTAACATAGCCGCGATCGTAAGCTTGCAGTTGCCCGTAGCGAGATCCAGCAAAACTTAGCTGCGCGGCCAACAGAGGCACACCGCCGATATCTTTAGCGAGTCCTAAAGTGTCTCCTGTAGGGTCTTCTGCCACCCAGCGCGTAGTCCCTACCGCGACTTGTTCGGGACTCCATAGCAGAGCATATTCACGGGCTAAAGCTTGCATCAAAGCGTACACTGCCAGCATTTGCGTGCCCCCGGCCAGAAGCACCCCGCAAGTCCGACTCGCGGCGATCGCCATTGCCGCCACCACTATTTGCATCGGATCGCCCACCGCTGCTACCAATTCCAGGGGAGTGCTGTTTTTTCCGTTAATTTCCCACTCAGCATTATTGAGTCCCGCTGTCACCGCAGCCAATTTTTGAGCGTGATTGCAGCGAGGATGAGAACTGTTAACTTTGCCCGCCGCTGCAATACCCAAACCCATTAACACGCCCAAAGCAGTAGTCGTTCCCCCAACTACGCACTCTCCTAAAATTAAATAGCTGCCATTAGTTTGAGCAGCCAATTTAGCTCCCCAAATTAATCCTTGTTCGAGCAAATGTTTGACAGTTTCGAGTTCTAAAGCATTTCCAGAAATCACACACTTTGCCGGAGTGCCGCCCAAATCAATTGCAGGTACGGGAGGTGGGAGGGGCAAACCAGAATTAAATAGGTAAAGGGGAAGTTCCAAAGCTTCGACTACAGCGCGAGATATCAGTACCGGCGATGCACCCGCTTCTAGGGGCGGCAAAGGATATTGGGGCGAGGGTTGGGGGCCGTTATACAAAAATTCTGCATCGGCTAAACAAGTAAATTGTCGATCGTGCGGAGTTGCTCCTGCTGCTGAAATCCCCGGAATTAAGCCAGTAGCGGTAAATCCTAACACGCAGGCAAATATCGGTTTTCGTCCCCCATAGCGATCGAGCCACCGCTGGGCCTGTTCAATTTCTGTATAAATACCAATCATAGTTAGTCATTAGTTATTAGTCATCATTTATCCGTCAACAGTCAACAGTCAACAGTCAACAATTCCCAATAACTACTCTTCATAATCAATCAAAACTTGCACCCAGCTTGGCGGCCGCGGAATTGGATTTCCCAAACGATCTAATAGCAGCAAAGCTACTAAATGCACTACAAATAAATAGACAATATTGTTAACCAAAATCATCCCGGCGGCGATCGCCCCAATTGTGTTCAAACTCGGTACATTAAGCCAGCCCAGCTTCACAAACACCCATTCCACCATCTCTGTTACCTGGGCGGTTACGTAAACCCATAGATCTTGACCCACCAACGCTGACAGCAGCCAAAACCGAAAAAAGAAGCCGACAGTACCAATTAGCGCGCCCACACTAATAGAGAGCGACCAACTCGCTTTGCGCCTCCAAAGTCCTCCCAGCGCAACTCCCATAATTCCAAAAGGCATCACGTATAAAATGCTCCGCGTCGGGCCCATCAGTACCGATAGCAGCAAACCCGATACCAAAGATGCCATCCAAGCTGCTCGGTTGCCCCAACGCAAGTAAACTAGGGCGATGGGTATGGGGAAAAAAACCCGCAGCAAAGGCCCTAGCGGAAAGTAATAATTTACCAGCCAAATTAAGCTAGCGGTACTTGCCAAAAAAGCCGTTTCTACCAGCCTTAAAGGCGCTTCCCCAGAGGTGCGCTTCTCCCGATCGGGATTGGTGCGATCGCCAGCCATTGCTGAAATATCGGCGGTTTGTGGCTCGTTATTTGTATTGGGTGAACTACCCGAATTAGAGGCAGCATCTGCTGACAAAAAATCACTCATCCGATTTTAGATTTTAGATTTTAGATTTTACGGGACTTGCGCTCAATACGGCTGATTCCCGATGTTAGATTTTAGATTTTAGATTTTAGATTTTACGGGACTTGCGCCCGATACGGCTGATTCCCGGTTTCAGTGTTTGGATGCCTCGCCACCAAATTTAATATTGCTCGCAGAAACCCGGTTTAGGTAGGAACGCAAGTCTTATGTTAGATGGATTTTCTCAGCCAAAATTTTCAGCAGGATTATTTATTTTTCGATTTTGACTTCCTGGATTACCAAAACCGAACAAGATGCGTGGTGAACTACATAATTACTGACGCTGCCGAGGAAAGCTTCTGCGAACCCCGTGCGGCCGCGCCTCCCCAACACTATTAAATCTGCGCCCCAATTTTCGGCGGATTCACAGATACAATGCCCCGGATCTCCGTCCATTTTGCAGTCAAATTCCACCTGCAATCCTTTTTTTGCTGCGGCGTCGCAGTAATTTTTTAGCAAACCCGAAGCGTGTTTTACATCGCTTTCCAACCGCAAACGTTGAGCTTGATAAGCTTGATCCATTAACTCGACATTCATTCCCAAATCTACTGGAATTGGTACTGCCGTCTGACCCACCGTGCTCACAGTAACGCAGTTAAATAGCATTACCTGGGCGCTATCGCTCAGAGCTAATTCTAAAGCTTGAGTGAAGACGCGGTGGCCCAGTTCAGAATCATCTAAGGCGGCGAAAATTTTCTTAAAACTCACAGCTTTACCTCCTGCGTGAAATCATTAATATCAGTTAGTTAACAGAGAGTGCTTTTGAATTAGAAGCAATAAAAGCAAACTCTGATACTTCTAGACTAACAGACGCTCTAAGGCGTGCAGGTCGGGAATGCACAAAACGTCACGTTCGCGCTGAATAGTTCCTTTTTTTTCCAGCTTGCTCAGCACTCGCGTTACTGTTTCGCGAGCCAGCCCGCTGAGGCTGCTTAATTCTCTGTGTGGCAGGTTCGGTATTTCTGTACCTCCTGTTTCCAAGATTTTTTTGCCTTGCCCCTCGGCCAAAAATAAGAGAATATCTGCTACTCGCGAGGTACTGTCGGACTCTCGCAAACGCAGGCGGCGGTTGACTTGTCGCAGGCGCCTGGCCATTAGTTGAGCTAGCCGAATACCTGCTAGCGGCTCGGTATGAATAAGCTGCACAAAATCCTGAGATGGCATATTACCGATCAGTGTCGGGGCTAGGGTGATCACATCTGTCGAGCGCGGTGCTTCTTCGATCGCGGCCATTTCCCCGAATAATTCTCCTTTCCCTAAAATATTCAGTGTTACTTCTTTTCCGTCTAGGTTGTAGGTGCGAATTTTCACCCAACCATCCAATATAAAATACACTGATGTTCCCCAGTCATTTTCGAGTAAAATCACTTGATTTGACGGATGACTGCGGGTAACGATGTGGACAGTTGCTCTCTCGATTACAGAATCGGGTAATCCTGCAAAAAAAGGAGTAGAAACTATCAATTGATTTATATTAGAATTCGGATCTCGGGTGTTAAAGCGGTCTTCCATGAGGCCATCATTTTAATTTATGCGCTTGAGCTGCGCTGGGCAGTTACAAATAGCTTGCAGCCGAGTCATTGGATTTGAGATTCAAGATTTGAGAAACAAGGATCTAAAATCAAGGATCTAAAATCGGAAATTTTACCTCTAAAGTTTTGCGGTCAAAGGCTCAATATGGGAATTAATAGCCTCAAGCTCTGATTGGGAACTAGAAACTAAAAAATATACCATAATTTTTTAGATATATACCACTGAGCAAATTTTATTAACAAAATTTTAGCAATGTGGCAAACCACTGAGCCGATCGAATTACCTTTGAAAGCACTTCGCGAAGACAAGCTTAACACTGCTGAGAGATTTGTTGTCACTAGGCCCTGCTGTCGAGAAGGTAGAATCCACGAGTACAAGCCTGCAAGCAAGGTAGAGAGCTACCAAATCCGAGCAACTACCTAGAACCTGGCAAATGTCAGCACGATCGGCAAAATCCACAGCCATTGCGAGCCTAAAGACTGGCGCTCTTGGCGAGCTAAACCCACCCACTTCCCAGCAAACTTTTCTGCTACCCCAAAATTATTGTACCATTAGTATCTAGCCATGAATATAGATAAAAGGCTATGATAAAAGGTTACTCAAACCCAGTCTACGGGTACAATCCCCAATCTCGGTATCCCAAAGCCCAAATTGTTTGAGGTTTTTTCCAAGTCGGTGAAAAATGAACAGACACTGGCGCGCCACCATGCTAATGAAACTCGCGGTGACAGTGTGCGGCCCGCCGTTCAAGCAGGTGAAGGCAAAAGTTCGTCGGGCTCGCAGCTATTCCGAGCAGGAATCAGCCTTCGGGCAGGGAAACTCGGCCCTGAGTCGCAGAATTTGAAAGCACTTGGAATTGATAGAAGCGGGCATTTGGTGCGGAAGTACCGACTAACCTATCATAGGCAATAGAAGCGCTCCGAAGGCAAAAGGTTAATTAACAGTTGTCAGAAAATATTAGTAAATTATTGACGGACTCGCATTCAGATTATTCTATCTATTGGCATCGCTGCCGCCTGACTTCAGTCTTTTGTCGGTAAAGTTTCTCCCAAGCCGCATTCCCAGAGGTTCCGCCCTTGAATTCTCAGAAGTACAAAATTCAAGCACTGATTGCTGAGATAGACGAGGTACTCAGCAAGCCCGCACCCCGCTTGCCTTGGACGGGTTCGATAGATACTGTCCACCAGCGCCAACTTTTAGAGCGAGTGCGCGCTTATCTGGTTTCCTCAGACTCAAAGCTAACAGTCCCAAAGGCCCCCGCCCGCCCAAATGTGCCCCCGCAACCAGTTCCAGTGCCCAAAGTGCCTCTGCCCGCCTCTCGCCCCTCAGCTGCAGAGCAAATCATGCTTGCCGTAACCGGAGAAATCAGCCATCTGCGTTCAAGCCTGACAGGGCCGCTCCAAGAAGACATAGAAGCTTTGCGGCAAGAGCAGCAAGCTCTAATTCAAGAAATCAAACAGCTAGAAGCAAAACGGCAGCAGCAACAATCCCTAGCTCAACAACAAGCCAACCAACAGCAAATCATTGCTGAATTCTTGCAGGTACTAACTGCCCGCTTGGAAGAAACCTTGACTAGCAATTTCTCCCAAATTCTAAGTTCGCTAGAAAATCAGTTATTGCAAAGCAGCGCAGCACCATACTCTTTGGGCAGTGCGCCTGATGAACAGTCGGCTATTGATGTCACACTGAACCGACAAACCTCAGAAGAACACCCGCTGCTGACGCCGGCTCAGAGATTGGAGCAAATGCAACTGTTCCAATCTCGTGCTGACAGTCTGCTGATGAGTCTCGATTCTAGGATGGCTATCGTGTTCGAGGCTTTGCAAGCAAATCTGCAAAGCTATCAAGCTTCCTTGAGACAAGAACTCGAAAATATGTACGGTTTGAGCCAGCAGAGCGAGGCGATGTTCGCAGCTTTGGTCAACCATTTGGCTTCACAGTTGGGGCGAGAAGCATCTTCCTACGTTCAACAGCCGATCGATTTAGCAAATAATCTCGAAACCGTCACCCCAACCGCAGCCGATCGATCTCCTATCGCTCCCGCCCTTTCAAATACTCCAGAGACTCTGGCGGGAGAATCGGTGCAGGAAATTCGGACCGGCGAATTCGGAGACCAAGACAGATTTCCCTATGCCGGTACAGAAATTTCTCCGCAATTCAGAAAGTTGAGGCGCGACCGCGACCGCATTCAATCCCCAAGTTTGCTCCCGGATGGGGAAGATAATGTGTTGGGTGATACACCCGAAATATCTCGAAATGCAACTCGGTTTACTGGCGGTGAATTGGATAACAGGGTAACAGAAACAGACGAAGAAGTTGATGACTTGTATGCAAGCTTGTTCGCTGGAGAAGCGGTTCCTGAAGTAGAATTACAAATAGAAACTTTTCCGGTAGAAAATAATGTAATTGAGACAAAAAGAGAACGCTTAGAATATCAAGCAGCGACGGATAATGAAAATGCAGAATCGATAAAATTGACTGAAGATTTGTTTGTAAATCTACTGGATGAAAGCGAATCTCTGGAAGAGATTTTAGTAGAGGAAAATTCAGAATTTGTAATGCGGAATTCTGTAGAGCGTCTAACTTTAGATAGTGCAGATTTATTTCAACCGCAAGAGGCAACAGTACCTCCAGTTTCAGAAGCATCACCCTCAACTGCTGAGGTGCAAATTGACGCGGACGATCGAGAAAATATAGAAACGGGTCAAAACATCAGCGAGCAGTTCGGCGCTACAGTGCCTCAATCAACAGCTTCGCCGTTGACAACGCCTGTAGAAATTAGCCCTCGCCGACCCAGTGCCACGCCCGCTGTACCAAGTGTCGGTGACTCGCAAACTGGCGAGTTCGACTCATCCTCGCAGCGGCTAGATGATGGGTACATCCAAGCTTCGCCGGACGAGGATTTGCTGCCGGTGGAGACATTAGAAGATGACCTCGATCGAGATCTAAATCTGGACAACAATACTCTCGAACTTTTGGAGGCAGACCTCTACAATCTGGAGGGATTGGAAAATACTAGCTCCCGGCGATCGAATTTCTCAGCCGCTAACAGCTTGGATTTATCGGCGAGTTCTCCCGATGACATTGCAAAAAATCCCTTTGCCGAGGCCGCAGATGAAGAACTCGGAACGCTGGAGGATTTGTTCTCCGATGTGTTGGAACTTTCATCTGATGATGAACCCTTTGTTTTGGAAAACGAACTTGAGGATGATTTGTTTGCGGAGGAAGACGAGTCGAATTTGACGCTAGACGAGATTTTGGCTAGTTTGACCGAGACCGATCGCCCTTCGACTGATTCTTCCCCTCCAGAAACTGCCGAAACTAACGAACTGCGATCGAGTCCTCCAGAAAGTCAAAAAAAAAAACTAATTTCGATAGAGAGTAAAGCAGGAGTTGTTGAGGGGAAAACCGATTTTAGCGAGTTTGCCGGGATACAGCAGCAAGACTCGGCTGGGTATTCTGCAGCAGATGCGATCGCCCCATCCCGAAAAGGCCGGAATTCTAGCTGGTATTTGGGCATTGATTTTGGTTCCAGCGGCCTGTCTGCAGCTTTGCTCGATCGCACCAGCGGCCAGTTGCACCCAATTTACTGGGAAGCGTCGCAGGTTGAGCCTTGGGCAGCAGACGCCAGCTTTCGGGTTCCCTCGGCTGCAGTGCTGGCGGAAACAGCCCCAGGAAGCCCAGGGTCAGAGGTGACAGTCAAGTCGGTGGGATTCCGACCTCAGCCTTTGGCTGCAGGAGAATTTTTACTGGAAAATTTTAAATTGCCTTTAAAGGTGGGCATTCCTTATCAGCGGAAGGCTGCTGGGATGTACGAACCGCTGTTGCAGTGGTTGCCCTTGCAGGCTTTTTCGATCGCCTTGCCGCTGCAAAGTGTGCGGGCACTGCTGGCTACTTTGAATCCGAGTTTGCGGGGAGAAAAATTTGACGGATCGGGGGAAGTTTTGGATTCTGCACCAAGGGAGATTTTTGCAGGATTGCCAGTTTCCAATTTAATCTCTAGGGCTTCGGGACTAACGCCAGAAACTCTCGATGCGGCGCTTTTAGACTTGCAGGGTGTCATTTTGGGGACTCCAGCGGGCTGGTCGGATGTTTATATGTTTAATCTGCGGGAGGCGGTTTTGGGCGCGTCTTTGGTGGCTTCGGGTTCGCAAATTTTTGTGGTGGAAGATGCGATCGCCACTTTGCTGGCTGCTGTAACTCCTGTGAACAATGGCATGGAAGTCGAGTCGTCAGCCGTGGATTCTGCTAATGACTCAGAAGAAGCTGCACCGCTGAGTGTGAATGCTTCATCTTTTAGCGGGGGAACTTTGATTTTGAATGCGGGGGCGGCGACGGTGGAATTAGCTTTAGTTGAGTTGCCGTCGAATCTTCAAGATTTAACTCGTGCTGATTTTACTTGCCAGAGTTTTAGTTTTGCTGGCGATGCTTTCGATCAGGATATTATCTGTCAGTTGTTGGCTAAAAATGAAACTTGGGGAATGTCGATCGATTTGCCACGTCCTGGCCACCCTGATTTGCCGAGTCGCTATCAATTGCAGCAGCGGTTACAAGGTTCTGCTTTTGGCCTGCAATTGTTAGAAGCAGCAAGGCAAATAAAAGTTATTTTGCAACATCAAAAAAGTTTTGCTTTGGATATTGACCAGCAGCATTGGGATGTGAAGCGCAAAGATTTGGAAAGTCTGGTTTTAGTGCCTTTTGTGCAGCAGTTAAACCGCGAATTGAATGCTTTGCTCAGCCGCGCGGGAATGTCGCCGGCGGGGATTAATCAGGCGATTTGTGCGGGTGGTATGGGTGCTTGGCCTGCGATCGCCCGCTGGTTGCGGCAGAAGCTGCCGAATGCGATCGTAGTTCAAGACCACGAATTGCAGTTCGATCGAGATATTTTTGAGATTCACAATTCTGCATTAAATTCTGTATCTCAAAGTACCAATTTTTCTAAAAAATTTGGTCGAGTTGCCTGCGGGTTGGCGAGTTTGGCTCTATATCCTCACATTTTGGATGTGTCGCAGCAGCAGTACAGCGACTTTTTTCTGCTGTGGGAATTAATGCAGGTTTTGGGTGAGGAAACTTTGAGCTTTCAGGAAATTTTGCAGTTGTTGGAACGTCAGGGCGTGAATACCCGCACCTGCGAACCCCGGATTTTGCGGATTTTGGAAGGAAATTTGCCGGCGGGACTTGTGCCTGCGGAGGAAGATTTCATGCTGTTGGCCGAGGAGTCTAGACAAAATCCTGATTGGGAAGCAATTTTGGCTGAGCCGCTGTTCTTTGAAGATGTCTCGCGGGGTTATCGTTTAAATCTCGAACACGCCTCTGTTGTCCGCGAATATTTAGGCAAACTCGCCTCTAGCAGCCAGCAAAAATTGTTAGAGCCGCTAACACTTGCTTGGGATGTTGGCACCGATATTTATCGCTAAACGGCAACAAACCCGGTTTCTCAGTAGAATCCTCCCTGTCTTTTGGGAAGAGTCCTAGTCGAAACCAGGTTTTTTTTGCGTCCAGGAGTAACTTTTTTCTGTAAATTTACGTAACTTTATATAAACTTTATACGTTCTTATAAAAAACACATAGAAACTTTATACATTTTTAAAGATTGTGCAAACCTCAGCATTTCAGGCTCTGCAGATTTGGGATGGCTAATAAGATGGAGGTAAGAGATCGTTAAAGTTGAGACAAATCATATGAAATTTCCGATGGGTGCCTCGTGGAAATCATCATTATCAGAAATGCTGTCCTTATTTTTTCAAGAATTTACTTACAGAGTCTGTGTATCAAAAAAACAGCATCACCGATCCGTAACTAGCAAGGTAAAACGGTTAATCGATATTTTGGGCTCGCTGCTGGGACTGGCAATTGCTGCTGCGGTGGCGGTGCCGGTGGCAGTGGCGATGCTATTGGACAATCCGGGTCCGCTGCTTTACAGTCAAGTCCGCTGCGGCTTCAAAGGGCGGCTTTTCAGAATGTGGAAATTTCGATCGATGGTTGTCGGTGCAGAAAACCTCAAACATTTAGTTAGGAACCAAGCCAATGGTCACATTTTTAAGAATGAAAATGACCCGCGAATTACCCGCGTCGGCCGCTTCTTGCGGTGCACGAGTTTGGACGAGTTGCCTCAATTCTGGAACGTGTTAGTCGGTGACATGAGTTTGGTGGGAACTAGGCCGCCAACTCCTGATGAAGTTGCTGCCTATGACGATTTTCACTGGCAACGTTTAAATGTCAAACCCGGTATGACTGGGGAGTGGCAAGTCAACGGACGGTCTGGAGTTAAAGACTTTGACGAGATTGTACTCATGGATCTCGACTATCAGCGCAAGTGGTCTGTTGTTTACGACATCACTCTGATTTGCCAAACAATTTGGGTTGTCTTCAGTAAAAACGGTGCGTGTTAATAGACTTGCTGTTTCGGGGTGTTTTTGGATTTTAAATTTTAGGCCAAACCGGGGATGAAATAGTTGGAAACTGATTAAATATATGTTAATAGAATTAGCGCTTGGTGATGCTTACGGTGCGGGTTTTGAATTTGTTGACCAGCAGACGATCGAAATGTACAACAATCTCAACGGCTACATCAAGCATCCCCGTCACGATATCCAGCCTGGATGTTACACGGACGATACGCAGATGAGTTTAGCCGTCGCAGAAGCTATCGTCAGCCGAGAACCTTGGACACCGGAACTTTTAGCCAGCAAATTTGTTGCAGCTTTTCACCGCGATCGGCGATTTGGTTATGCTGGTAAATTTTACAATTTTTTGCTACAAGTTCAAGACGGAAAAGAATTCTTAAAAAAAATTCACTCCGCTAGCGATAAAAGCGGATCTGCGATGCGAGCAGGTCCTATTGGCATTTTTCCTACTATTGAAAAAGTCATCGAAAATGCTACCGTTCAAGCTGCAATTACTCACAACACTCCTGATGGCATTAATGCAGCTATAGCAGCAGCCTTGATGTCCCATTACTTTATTTATCAGCTAGGTTTAAAGAAGAATTTGGGAAACTTTCTAGAAAAGCACGTAGCTGGTGAGTGGTCGATACCTTGGCAAGGAGAAGTCAGCGTTAAAGGTTTGGTCTGTGTTAAAGCAGCTATTACTGCGGTCATGCGAAACGATAGTATGAGCAAACTTCTCCAAGATTGCATTGCCTTTTCGGGAGATGTCGATACAGTAGCAACTATTGCTTTAGCTGCTGGTTCCTGTAGCAGTGAAATTGCCCAAGACCTGCCAGAAAATTTGGTACAAGGATTAGAAAATCAATCTTACGGCAGAGATTATATCATAGAACTGGATCGACAGTTAATGAATTGCGCGATCGACTTCTGACTTCTTCCTGAGATAGGTTACATTCGTTAAATACCTTACACTGTTTCGTTGGCTAAATTCTTTATATGAAGATTAAGATCAACTGTCACAAATAGCGTTAAATTTTATGTAGGTAGTTGCGCTTGAGGGTTCTTTCCTAAACTAAGAGCGCTAAAGCCCAACTACATACCTTTGTTTAATTTTCCAGTTTGCCTTAGTCCTATCTATTATGAATTTGCCTAATCTGATTACTTTTTCTCGCTTGCTGGGAGTACCTTTCCTGCTCTACGGTTTGTACGACCCAAGCGCTCAAAGCCGCTGGATTTGCACCGCGATTTTTGTGGTAGCTGCGGCTACTGATTGGCTGGACGGCTATTTGGCTAGGAAGCTGAATCAAATTACCGATTTGGGTAAGTTTCTCGATCCTTTGGTGGATAAATTATTGATTCTCGCGCCGCTTTTAGTGTTGATTGAGTTGGGTAGAGTCCCGGCTTGGGGAGTGTTTTTGATTTTGGGAAGAGAGTTGACAATTGCGGGGTGGCGTGTTAATAAAACTACGATTTCGGGAGCTAATATTTGGGGGAAGTTGAAGACGGTGAGTCAGATTGTGGCGATCGCACTTTTAATTGCTCCTCTGTCTGAAGCGTGGAATTTTCCCGCAGTAATTGCTTTTTGGGTTTCTGTGGCTTTAACTTTGATTTCTGGCGCTATTTATCTGTGGCCGGAAAAGAATGCTGAGCTTGACAAAGCCTAGTTCGTCGTTATTCCTTATTCTGTTGAATATAAAATCTAAAATCCAATGAACTTAGGGATTCGGGCTAAATTATTGGCTAGCTTTGGAGCTTTGATAGCCTTACTCGCAGGTGTGGGGTTTGTTGGTTGGCGAAACACAGTTGAACTAGCCGAAGATGCGGAGAAATTGTACACATATCAAGTTAAGGGGACAGTTGCTTTAGCCAACGCCGAGTCGGCTTTGTGGAAGCTTCGTTACGGCTTCCCCCAGTTTATAGTTCAACCAGAAAAGCGATCGGAAATTTTGGCGCAAGAGCCACAGTTATACAAAATAATTGACGATAGCCTGCGAGAATATGCTAAAGGTGAACTCACAGCGGAAGAGCAAGCAGCTTTCAAAAAAGTGCAAGATATTTATCAAAGGTATGTTGCAGCTAGACCTAAGTGGTTTGAGTTGCAGCAAGCAGGCAAAGTTAAGGAAGCAGCAGAGTATCGCGCAGCTACGACAACTCCCTTCGGTGCCGAAACAGTTAATAACTTTTCAGCACTAATCGACCTTCAGCGAAAAGTCGGCGCAACAAAACACGATCAAATTGAAGCGAAGATTGGGCATTTGACCGTCCTGCTACTGCTTACTCTCATCTTCGCTTTGTTGTCCGCAGCATCCCTGACTGCGATCGTCAGCAGTGAGATTGTTAACCCAATAGTACAATCTGTGAGGAAGATTGTCTCTTCTTCAACGCAAATCGCCGCCGCCGTGGCTCAGCAGGAACACACTGTGTCTCAACAAGCTAATGCTGTGAATCAAACGACTGCGACGATGAATGAGTTAGGTGTTGCTTCGGGACTTTCAGCCAAGCAAGCAGAAGCATCAGCAGTCTCGGCTCATCAAGCGCTAACACTAGCTGATTCCGGTAATAAATCCGTAGAAAATACCATGAAGGGGATAGTAACTATTCAAGAAAAAGTAGGAGCGATCACCAAACAGATTACCTATTTGAGCGACAATGCTGTTAAAATTGGTGGAATTTCTGACCTAGTAGCCGATATCGCTAACCAAACCAATATGCTGGCTCTCAATGCCACAGTCGAAGCAGTCCGTGCTGGCGAAAATGGTAAGGGTTTTGCTGTAGTTGCGACAGAAATTCGCCGACTAGCTGAGGAAAGCAAAAAATCAGCCGAGAAAATTAATACTCTGGTGACAGAAATTAAAGTGGCGATCGACCATACGGTGATAGTAACGAATGAAGGAGCAAAAACAGCGGAGCAAGGTATTAAACAAGCTCAAGGGACAACAGAAATTTTTGCGGGTGTAGCAGATGCGATCGACACAGTATTTTTGAACAACAAACAGATTTCTCTGAATGCTAACCAACAGGCGGTCGCAATTAAACAAGTGCTTGAGGCGATGAACAATGTTAATTTAGGAGCAACAGAAACTGGGAGTAGTCTTGCTCAAGTTAAACTCAGTACGCAACTCCTCAACGAAACCGCAGAAGAACTTAAAAAGCTATCTTAGCATCAGGAATAATGCGCTTCGGCTGCGCGAGCAGTCAAGTCTCGGTTCCTGAGCGAAGTAGAAGGTCAGGGTAAAAAGAAATAAGAGGGGGTACGAGGGTACCGCCCTACAACAACAGGTTTCTGCGAGATTGTTTCGATTTAATAATGACTCCCAGATTTCCGGTAGTGCACCGCTGTAACCCCGTCATTTTTCAGCAAATGACCGTTTTCAACCGCCGCATAAACTACCCAGTGATCGCCACATTCCATCCGACTTATCACTTCGCATTCCAGATAAGCTAGAGCATCAGTCAAAACTGGACAGCCGTTGCTAGCTTCCATTGTTTCGACTCCCGCAAATCTGTCTTCTCCCGGAGCAAAGTTTTTCATGAAATACTTCCGCAACTGTCGCCCTTCGGCTAAGATATTCAGCACAAACTTATCTCCGGCGTACATCAAAGCTTCGATCGATCGATCTTTTGCCACCGCAATCGTCACACCGGGCGGATTAAACGTTGCTTGCGACACCCAGGAAGCAAGCATCGCACTGCTAACCTCCCCCCGCTTCGCCGAGAGTACGCACAGCGAACCAACCAATCTCCCTACTGCTTGTTCAGTGCGATCGCTCCCTGCTGCTAACTGCGGTTTCGGTGCCCGCAATTTTTGCGATCGAATCAAAGCTTGAGCAAAATCTGTTCCCGCTTCTTTGCACTCGTGAATCGTCGCCGCCGTCGGCTTGAATTTGGCTCGAATCGGCTCAAATCCAATTCGATAGCCAGCATCTTTCAGCTTGTTTTCCACTAAATCGATCGCCTCTCCACTCCAGCCAAAAGAACCGAAAACCCCCGCTAATTTGCTCTTAGTTGCGGTAGATAAAACAATTCCCAAAGCTGTTTGAATTTGCGTCGGAGCGTGTCCTGCTAGGGTGGGAGTTCCGATGATAAATCCCGCGCATTTTTCGATCGCCTCTTTAATTTCTCCCGGTTCGGCAAATTCGCAGTTGATACTTTCCACCGCAACGCCGGCTTTAGTAATTCCTTTGGCGATCGCCTGCGCTAAAGTAGCCGTATTTCCGTAAGCCGAAGCATAAATCAAAGCAACTGTCAAGTCTTTTGAATTTTGTTGCTGGCTCCATTCCCGATACAAATTGCTCAGTTCATTAAGGCCGTAACGGACGATCGGGCCGTGACCGGGAGCATAAAATGCTGTTGGTAAATCGGCTAATTTATCCATTGCGGCCAGCACTTGTTTTGCCTGAGATGCGTGCAGGGAATCGTAATAATAGCGCCGATCTTCGCTGTAAACGCTCCACCCTTCATCGAATACTTGGTCGCCGCAAACGTGAGCTCCAAATAGTTTGTCTGTGAACACAACTCGAGTTTGCGGATCGTAGGTGCAAAGTTCATCAGGCCAGCGAGGAGTCGGAGTCGCGATGAATTTTAAGGCGTGACCTTTTCCTAAGTTGAGAGTTTCTTCTCCCCGAACGATCAGAATGTTTAATTCTTGGTCGGGAAAAGCGGCTCGTAAACTAATTGCGGCGGGATTGGTGCAAACCAAAGCTACTTGAGGAGCTAATTCTAACAGAGCTTTAATTGTGACTGACCTGTTAGCATTGAAATGCCCCAAAATTATGTAATCCAGCTTGGTCAAGTCCACCCGTTTCTGCAAAAATTCCAGGTAATTTTGAGTAAAAGATTCCCCGGGCGGGTCGAACAAAGCTGTTTTGTCAGCTTGAATAATATAGCTATTGGCTGTCGTACCCTTTTGCAGCGAATACTCGACTTCAAATTTGAGTCGATCCCAAGTGCGCGATCGCACAATAAAAGTATCGAGTGCGATCGGGATAAACTGCACGTCGCGGGGTTTGGTATCAGAAGCCAGTCTTGGAGTCAAAGTGTTAGTCATTAATTGCACCTATGAGAAACTGAACTACAGAACTTCTTTTGATTTCGTGCCAAAACTTGGTATCTATAATGTCAAACCTTGCACCTCTACCCTGTAAATTGGTATCCAGGTCAGTCAGAAATTCCCTGGTTTTCAAATCATCCCCAATTTGGATAAAGCTGACTCCAATTTCTTCATCTTTCTCTATTTTATTTGCCGCACTTACAAGAATTTCAGCGACTGCAGCGGTATTTTCTGGTTTTTGATCTAGGACTGCAACAATTATTGCTCCTTTCTTCCCTTTGCCATCTGTTTTGTTGGCGAAATAATCGCTAAAACTTGCTTTAAGAGCTTCTTCCAAATTAATTGCAGTCGGCTTTGCTGAATCCGGTTCCGTATTTTGTCGCTGCAAAATTTCAGCTAACCGGGCAACATTGGAATTTTTATACTTCCACATAGGAGTAGAAGCTTCGTAAAGAGTGATGCCGTCGGTGTCAAATTCCTGACATTTTTTTGCTAAGTCTATCAGAGATGCCTGTGCTTCTACCCATTCCTCGTACCAAGGATGTTGGGCGTCTCGGCTGGCATCGCTTCTGGCAATAATAATTGTGTAATCTCGGTCTTCTAAAAGATTGGCAGGCATTGGCAATTCCCCTAGTTAAAATGCAGTCAAAATGACAACGGTTTGCCCGGTAAGGTGCTTAGATTGCACCCTACTTTGAGAGCCTGGTAAGGTGCTGAGGTTGCACCTTACTTTGAGAGTCGCTGCGTAAAATAAATCACGTTTCTTCCCTGAGAAAGAGTCCGTTAAATCCGTTCAACCCCCCGTACACCGATCGTTGCCGAACTTGCTTCCTAATAGTGATTTCCGACCTTGCGGTGGTGAACGGCAGGCAGTGCATCGGGATTGGAGACGCGGCCGCTATCGACGATCGCATATACGATATGATGATCCGAAAGTTCCATCCGGCTGACAACTTCGCACTCCATGTAAGCCAAAGCCTCTGTCAAAATCGGAGAACCGTTGGTTGCAGGTTGAGTTTTAACTCCGGCAAATCGATCGGCACCAGGAGCAAAACGCTTTAAAAAGTGCCTCATCAAAGTTTGATAATTGCCTTCTTCCAGCACGTTGAGAACAAATTTATCTCCCGCGTGCATCATCGATTCAATCGCCCGATCCTTCGCAACTGCTATTGTTAAACCCAGCGGTTTAAAGCTAGCTTGAGTTACCCAAGAAGCTAGCATCGCACCGCTAACCTCGCCTTTTTGAGCGGTAATGATGTACAGTCCGCCGCTGATTCGTCCCAAAGCTTTATCGAGGTCGCTGTCGAGGGATTTCATCTGTTTGACTGCTTTGTCCCGCGTCAGCCACTGTCCTAAGTCAGTGCCGGCTTCGTCGCAAAGTTGATAACTCGCTTCAGTCGGTGATTCTTTAATTAAAATGTTGGGAAATGCTTCTTTTAAACCCAACTCTTTGAACTTGTTTCTCAGCGGGTAAATAGATACGTCATCGCCACCGCCGGATTCGCACAAACCGAAAGATTGTTTGTTGTTAGCAGCAACTAAAACTGTGTTGATGGCAGCTTCGGCATTCGCAGCAGCAGTACCGCTACTCGGCGGCGAACAAATTACGATACCGGCAGCATTACCGACAAGTTCCGCAACTTCTTGCAAGTCGGCGATTCTCAAATCCATCATTTCCACGGCGACACCGGTTTTGGTGATACCGTGGGCGATCGCTTGGCTGAGTCGATCGCTAAATCCGTAGTCGGAGGTGTAAAATACCGCTACAGTAGTTTCTGCCTTAGCTTGTGCTTGGCTCCACTTTTTGTAGCGTCCCGTAAGTTCCACAACATTGTGCCGCAGCAAGGGCCCGTGACCGGTCGCAACTGTACCGATTTCTCCCAACTCTGCCATCCGCTTCATCGCAGCGAGTACCGATCGAGCGTTGGGAGCCATCAAACACTCATAATAAAAGTGGTAATCTTCCTCAACTGCTGCTAAATCGTCATCGAAGGTGCTGTCGGAACAGTAGTGCATCCCGAAAGCATCGCAGGTAAACAGCACTTGAGTTTTGCTGTCGTAGCTGAAAATAGTATCAGGCCAGTGCAAGTTCGGGGCCGATACAAATTCGATAATGTGGCCGTTTCCTAAATCTAGTTTGTCCCCATTTTTGACTACCAATCTTTCAAATGGTTGGTGTACAAGATTTTCTAAAAATTGAATTGCTACTTTCGCCCCCACTACAATCGCTTGGGGTGCCAGCGCCAACACGTCTTTGACTAAACCGCTGTGGTCTGGTTCGGTGTGGCTGATAATTAGATAGTCAATCTCTTTGGGGTCAATTTCGCCCGTCAGAGTTTCCATGTACTGCTGGCGAAACTTCTCGTGCGAGGTATCGACGAGGGCGGTTTTGTCACCGCGAATGATGAATGAGTTGTAAGTTGTACCGTTTTTGAGTCCGAATTCGATGTCAAAGCGGTCTCTATCCCAGTCCAGGCATCGAATTGCCGTTGTGTCAGGGGCAATTTCGACTTTTTCCACCGTCAATCTGCGTTGGACTCGTTCAGTCAGCGCTACCATCAGTGCCTCCTTGTCTTTTACCCATTACCTTATTCTTTTCATTCTGACACGTTTCTTTTGTAAATATTTATAAAATTTCTTATGAGGCTGTTAAGTATCCCAAAATTTATGGCGTAAGGCAGTTCGGCAACAAAGCACTGTACGGGATGTAACGGATTTGAGGAAGAAGGAAAATTCAATAAAATCAATTTTGGGTCTACAAACAGTTGACAATAAACTTGTCTCTGTGGTAATAAAACTGAGTTCAAGTGGTTCGGCGATATTAAAGTCAGCGACACTCTCACGAGCGCCGCCGCTCTCCAAAACCGTGCGTGAAAATTTCTCTTCACACGGCTCCTCAGTGACTCG
>NZ_JAUBQU010000316.1:0-1085 GCF_036701435.1 Microcoleus sp. Pol12A5 | reverse complement strand
CTCAAACCTGTCAGGTTCGTAATCGTTGCATTCGTTGCACTTACAGTACCCGCTTCGATTGTTCCTGTTGCACTTAAATTATTTAAGCCAGTCAGGTTCGTAATATTCGCAGTTGTGGCACTGATGCTGTTAGATGTGATATTACCAGTAGCTGTAATGCTCTGGATATTAGCCAGGTTCGTAATCGTGCCTTGAGTACCAGCGTTCAGTGTTGCACTGATTGTTCCGCCAATAATATTACCCGTTACTGTGATATTATCAAATGTACCTGATCCACTATTTACACTTGTTGCACTTACCGTGCCGATCTGTGCTGTACCTGTTACACTTAAATTACTCAAACCTGTCAGGTTCGTAATCGTTGCATTTGTTGCACTTACAGTACCTGCTTCGATTGTTCCTGTTGCACTTAAATTATTTAAACCAGTCAGGTTCGTAATATTCGCTGTAGTCGCACTGATCGTGTTAGATGTGATATTACCAGTAGCAGTAATGCTCTGGATATTAGCAAGGTTCGTGATCGTACCTTGCGTACCAGCATTCAGTGTTGCACTGATCGTACCACCAATAATATTACCGGTTACAGTGATATTATCAAAGGTACCACTGGTGCTGTTTACTGCTGTGGCACTTACCGTTCCGATCTGTGCTGTACCTGTTACACTTAAATTACTCAAACCTGTCAGGTTCGTGATCGTTGCATTTGTTGCACTTACAGTACCTGCTTCGATTGTTCCTGTTGCACTTAAATTATTTAAGCCAGTCAGGTTCGTAATATTCGCAGTTGTCGCACTGATGCTGTTAGATGTGATATTACCAGTAGCAGTAATGCTCTGGATATTAGCAAGGTTCGTAATCGTACCTTGAGTACCAGCGTTCAGTGTTGCACTGATCGTACCACCAATAATATTACCAGTTACGGTGATATTATCAAATGTACCTGATCCACTATTTACACTTGTTGCACTTACGGTGCCGATCTGTGCTGTACCTGTTACACTTAGATTGCTCAAACCTGTCAGGTTCGTAATCGTTGCATTCGTTGCACTTACAGTACCCGCTTCGATTGTTCCTGTTGCACTTAA
>NZ_JAUBQU010000033.1:0-57502 GCF_036701435.1 Microcoleus sp. Pol12A5 | reverse complement strand
GTCCTAACCCGATCGAGATCGCCCGGTTTGCAGATGGACGCTACATTGAAGTGAACGACAGTTTCCTCAGCACTTTTAATTACTCTCGCGAACAGGTAATTGGTTTTACAGCAATTGAGTTGAATCTTTGGCTTAATTTAGAAGAAAGTGACAGATACAAACAGCTATTGCAAGAATCAGGAGTGGTTCGCAATCAGGAATTTGATTGTCGTACTTCTTCAGGCGAGGTGAGGAAGATGCTGGTATCAGCAGATATTATTGAGCTGGGTGGAGAAGCGTGTATTCTCTTAGTCACTAACGACATTACCGATCGTCAAAGGGTAGAAGAAGCGCTAAAAGAAAGCGAGGCTAAATACCGTGACTTAGTTGAAACATCGCAGGATATGATTTGGTCAGTTGATGTTGAAGGGCGTTATACCTTCGTCAACGCTGCCGTCCAACAGATTTTTGGCTACAGCCGTGAAGAAATGATAGGGCGAAAATTCAGTGAGTTTCAAATACCTGAACAACTTCCCAAAGATAACGAGATATTCCAACGTATGTTGAATGGAGAGTCCGTATTTCAGTATGAAACCATACAATTAGCTAAAGACAGCAGACCTATCAATCTCCGGTTTAATTCACTTGTAGTGCGGGATTCCGAGGGAAATATTCTAGGAATAACTGGCACAGCCAGCGATATTACGGAGGACAAAAAAGCAGAGGCAGCCTTACAACAAGCCAAAGAAGTTGCAGATGCGGCTAACAAGGCTAAAAGCGAATTTTTATCAAAAATGAGTCACGAATTGCGAACTCCCCTCAATGCAATTCTCGGCTTTACCCAAGTGCTGGGACGCGACCCATCCCTTTCTCACATACAGCAGGAACAGATCGCCATCATTAGTCGTTCTGGCGAGCATTTGCTGACGCTGATTAATGACGTTCTGGAAATGTCTAAAATCGAGGCAGGTCGGATTACATTAAATCCTACTAGCTTTGACCTGTATCACTTGCTCCATTCTCTAGAAGAAATGCTCAAACTCAAAGCTGATTCTAAAGATTTACAGCTCAGTTGGCACATCAATTCTAATATTCCTCAGTATGTAAAAACTGACGAAAGCAAATTGCGTCAAGTCTTAATTAATCTGCTAGGAAATGCGATCAAGTTTACTACGAAGGGAAGTGTCACACTTCGAGTTGCAGCAATTAGTGAGAAACAAAAGTCCCCAAAAGACAACGAACCACGGATTATTACGTTTGAAGTGGAAGACACGGGTCACGGTATTGCTCCTACTGATGTAGATTCTTTATTTGAGCCTTTTGTACAAACGGACGCGGGTCGGAAATCTCAAGAAGGAACTGGGTTGGGTTTACCCATCAGCCGACAATTCGTACAACTGATGGGAGGAGACATTACCGTCAGCAGTACCTTGAATCGAGGAACAATTTTTAGTTTTGATATCCAAATTAGCTCCCCTGAGATGGCTAAAGTTCAACCTCGACAATCAAGAAAGCGGGTAATTGGTTTAGAACCCAATCAACCCTCATATCGCATCTTGGTGGTTGATGATAAATGGGAGAGCCGTTTGCTATTGGTTCATCTTCTCCAACCGCTTGGCTTGGAGGTGCGCGAAGCAGTAAATGGTCAAGAAGCTATTAGAATCTGGGAAACTTGGAAACCTCACCTAATTTGGATGGATATGCAAATGCCTGTGATAGACGGGTATGAGGCTACCAGACAAATTAAAGCCAAGATTAAAGATGAGGCTACCCCGATTGTTGCGTTGACCGCTAGCGCTTTTGAGGAAGAGCGAGCCGTTGTTTTATCATCAGGCTGTGACGATTTTGTAAGCAAGCCTTTCCAAGAAGAAGTTATTTTTGCCAAAATGGCTGAACATTTAGGGGTACAGTATATCTATGAAGATTTACCGAACGTTACATTATCTCAGCTTGGGGGTCAAGACTTGAGTGTAAAAGAAGAAGAAAAAACAGAAAATTTAAAGGCAACTTTGGCAAAAATGCCTGCGGAGTGGTTGAGAAAGTTAGATCGAGGATCTATCGATGCTGATGCCCACCTGATTTTAAGTTTAGTCGCCACAATCCCTGAATCCGATACTTCTTCTGCGGAGGTTCTCACCGATTGGATTCATGATTTTCGATTTGATAAAATTACTGCTTTAATAGAAAAAATTCTTCCATGAACAGCCAGCAATTAGAATCTCATGTTGCCAATCTTTTAGTAGTTGATGATACCCCCGACAACCTGCGTCTTTTATCCATTATGTTGAGCGACAAAGGATATAAAGTTCGGGGCGTAATAAACGGGGCAATGGCTTTAAAAGCAGCGCGTTCAACCCCGCCAGATTTGATTTTGCTGGACATCACGATGCCCCAGATGAATGGGTATGAAGTTTGCCAACACCTAAAAGCGGATAGCAGAACTTCGGGTATCCCAGTTATTTTTTTGAGCGCCCTAGATCAAGTATTAGATAAAGTCAAAGCATTTGCTGTGGGAGGAGTAGACTACATCACCAAGCCATTTCATTTAGAAGAAGTTTTAGCTCGTGTTGAAAATCAACTAACTATTCAACGTTTGCAAAAAAAATTGCACGATCAAAATGCAAGATTGCAGGAGTCCGAGGCTAAAGAGCGGAAGAAATCCCAACAACTAGAGCTGGCTCTACAACAGTTACAAAAGGCACAAGCTCAACTCATCCAAAGCGAGAAAATGTCAAGTTTAGGGAATGTCGTAGCAGGGGTAGCTCACGAAATTAACAATCCGATTAGCTTCATTAAAGGGAACCTCTGCCCCATAACCGAGTACACTGAAGATTTGCTGAGGCTGGTGCAACTCTACGAACAAGATTTTCCTAATCCCACAGCCGCTATCCAGGAACAACTGGAGGCAATCGATTTCACTTTTCTCAGGAAGGACTTGCCGAAGCTAATTGCTTCTATGAGAATAGGAGCTGACCGAATCGGAGAAATCGTGCACTCGCTACGGAATTTTTCCCGACTCGATGAAGCTGAGTTAAAAGCGGTGGATATTCATGAAGGAATTGAAAGTACGCTGATGATTTTGCAGCATCGGCTGAAAGATGAAGCAGACCAAACGATAATTAAAGTTGTAAAAGAGTATGAGGAGCTGCCAAAGATAGAATGTTATGCGGGGCAAATAAATCAGGTTTTTATGAACATCCTGACTAATGCGATTGAGGCGTTGCAGTCACAAAAAAGTTGGGAAAAAGAGGCCGATAATAACAGCCACATCCCTACTATTACTATTTGCACGAAGTTACTCTCCGATTTTCAAGTGGGTATTTATATTACTGATAATGGGCCGGGCATAAAAGAAGAGATTCAACAACGCATTTTTGAACCCTTTTTTACAACGAAGCAAGTGGGCCAAGGAAAGGGTTTGGGATTATCGATCAGCTATGCTATTGTAGTGGACGAGCACGGCGGGCAACTTCGTTGTGTTTCGAGACCTGCTCAAGGGGCGACATTGGTAATCGAAATTCCGATTCACCACTTTAAAAAATATTTTTATGAAGAAGATTTAGGCGGGTTATAAGCCACACTAAAATAAAAGTAGTCAAACATGGTGTAAAATCAGGAATCTTGTTTATTTATGAGTCAGTGTATTTGTAATTTTGAGACAAATTTATATTAATCACAAGTTGATACTCTTAGCCACAGAGTCCGAAATATTTTCCGGCAACGCTCCTTAAATTGCCAACGGTCACCGACTTGTTTTTTTGCATAGCTTATGCACGCACTCTCAAACCCACAATAATAATGATGAATTTCCACCCTCATTTTTTTTCGGCAAAAACCCTAGCAATTGTTTGTGCAATTGCTGCGTTTGTTGTCCTTGGTAGCAAAGTCTTTGCCACAACAATCGGTTATGCACCGCCATTTAAAGAAACCAGCTTTTACAGTACGATGATATCTGCTAATAACGATTTAGCTGACATTTATTATCCTAAACCATCCGATCTTAATTCAGGTAATTACTCTTTCCCCATTGTACTTTTATTGCAAGGTGCGCTTGTAGATAAATCATTTTATTCAGATTACGCTAGCCACGTGGCGCGGTACGGCTTTGTGGTAGTCGTTCCGAACCATTTGCGCCCTTCGCCCTTCAATCCCACTTTACCGCCTAATTTGGCGTCGGAAACTTCGCAAATTGCGGCGGTTTTGTCGCAAATGGCGATCGAAAACACAAACCCCACATCTCCTATTTCGTCTGTTATCGATACGCAGCGCCTTGGTTTATTGGGTCATTCTTTTGGTGGTGCAGTGGGGTTATCTGTGATTGCTAATAAATGCCTCCCAGAATTGTATTTGTGTCAAGAGCCATTTACGCGCCCGAAAGAACTATTAGCGGGTGCATTTTTTGGGGCTAACTTGCGGAATCCCATTGCTAATGAATTTGTACCCATCGCTAATGATGGCATTGCAGTGGGGTTGATTCAAGGATCTATCGATGGTGTCGCCCTGCCCGATCGATCTCAAAGCACTTTTGAGCAAATTCAAACACCACCCAAAGCTTTGATCGCTGTTATGGGTGCAAATCACTTTAGCATCACTAATGTTAATAACCCTGCGGGTGCGAACCCCGATCGCAATACTGCTACCTTAGAGCAAGCCGTGGGTATTGAAACGATCGCCCGTTGGAGCGCCCTGTTTTTGCGGGCACATATGCTTAAAGATCGATCGGCATTTGATTATATTTACTCTCAAGGTGACGCCCTCGATCCGAATGTCCGCGTTACCACCGTTGCAGTTTCCAAACCATCTTCTAAGTAGCTACCTAAAAAAACGTAAGATAGATTAAGGCTAATAGATAGTGTGCGTACAGTTTTATTATTGGGCATCACTTATCTGACAGACCGCGAGCACTATATTTTTTTAACCATCTATGTACAGTAATTCTATGTACATCTAAACGTTCAGCTACATCTGTAAGGCTTTGACTCGCTCCAGTTTTTAACCAATCAAGTGCCTGATTTTTTTGTTTATTAGGTAGAGTTCGCTACTCGGACAGAATTATTTTTAACTCCTCTGCTGTTAAATCAATTCTTTCTGGGTAGTTTACTTTCATAAAGTATTCCTCAAACTTTGTTCTTCATTGTAGCAGTTCTGTTTGGGAAATGATATTTTTAACTAAATTTCCCTTTTCAGTAACGTCAGCCTGCCGCTTAAAGACTAGCAACGTAATATCATCAAACACTTTCTGCTTACCAATATGTTGCCGCACATCTACAATCACCGCATCCTTAACTCCTGCTGCAGACTTGTGCCAATTTTGACTAATTACTTGACACAATTGCTTCAGTCCATACTGCTTTTTGCGGATGTTATAGGCTTCTGGAATCCCATCAGTATAAAGCACCACGCCATCTCCAGGTTCTAGCTCAATCAGGACGTGACTGATGAAGTCTGCGATATCATCATCTAAAGCGATGGGGAAGCCTAACTCCATCGTATCGATGCGCTCAACATCTCCATTTTTTCGCACAACTAGCGTTTCTTCATGCTGACCGCTGATGCTAATGAGTCCTTCGGAGTAGCTCAAAATCGCCAGCGTCAGACTTTTCTCAGAATTCATGCGCTGTACGTTTTTGTAGAGGGTACGGTTGAGTACATCCAAGAATCGAACGGGGTCTAGTTCACGAATTTCTTGCAGGGTGCGAACTGAGGTTTGCGCCATCAGCATCAGAATGCCGCTTTCGAGGCCATGTCCGGTGACATCACCGATCGCCAGTGTGACAACACCATCGATCTGTAGCACGTCGTAGTAGTCACCTCCTACTTCATCAGCGGGTTCCATGTATCCGGCGATATCTAGTCCGTCAATTTCCAGTTCCTCAGGGTTAGGCAAAATCATTTGCTGGATCTGACGCGCCACATTTAATTCTGCACCTAAGCGGAGGTTGTCTACTTTGAGTTTTTCGTTGAGGCTAATGATTTCTTGATTAGCATGAGCGAGTTCTGCTGTTCGTTCTTTAACTTTGTCTTCGAGGGTTTCAAAGGATTCTTGGATTTGCCTCGCCATACTGTTGAACGATCGTGCCAGCAGACCGATTTCGTCTCGCGATCGCATCTTCACACGGATGTCTAACTTACCTGCCGTAAACTGGGCAACCGCTTGGGTTAGGTTAATCACAGGCTTTGTTAATAGTTGTGCGATCGCCAAAGCGATGATAGTTACAATTGTGGCGATGATTGCTAATAAAATAAGTGCATCACGTATTTGTTTTTCTACAGGTGCTAGCGCAACGGCAATGGGTTGTGCGAAAAGAACTGACCAAGGTTTATATTTCAGGCGGGCGATCGCTAACAGGCTCAACTCATTATTACCCCTAGCTGCCAATCGTGTGGTTAGATAGGGCTGCTTAGTGTCTAAAGCTTGCTTGAGGTCGGGCAAATTGATTGCAAATTCTTTCGTTATAGTCTTAGGCAAACGCCCTTCGCGTTGGAGTTTCGCTACAACATTGGGTGACAAAGGCACAATTGATTTGAAAAGGAGTTCAGGTGTAGTGCTATGTGCCAGATGAATATAGTGATCATCTAAAAGAACTGCTAAGGATTTCGCACCTGCGCGTTCAGTTTCCCGAGTCACCAACTGCTGGACAGATGTGGCATTGTATGTGACTCGCAATACACCCAATATATTTCCCTTCGCATCGCGAACAGGACTGCTAAAAAAAAGCGTAGCGAGGTTGGGAATTGTCGTCGATTGCCTAATACTAGAAACAAAAGGTAGTTGAGTTTTGAGCGGTTCTTGGAAGTAATCTTGGCCGGATTCATCTCGTCCGACATCCGGTGTATTCGTATCGAGTACATTCCGTCCCTTTAAGTTGAGCAAGGCATAGGAGATAATATTAAGCATATCTTTGCGACTGAGCCGGGTTAAGGTTTCAGTCGCTAACATCTCTTGGGGACTACCATTTCGCCGTTCTGGAGGTAGGCCCAGATAGGCGGCCAAACCTGGTAAAATCGCTTCTACGCGCACGGCACTGAGATTCCCATCGATAAACCCATCTATTCTGTAAACAGTTTCGTTAGCTGCCGCAAATAGGGATTGTCGTGCGTTGTCGGTCAATGCCTTTTCAGTTGTATTTTTGTCGATAAATGCTAACAACAGCAATGGAATTAGAGCAACGAGGAGAAACGACACGATTAACTTTGTACGAATGCTGTTGAAAAAGGAACGCTTCATGGTTTCAGACTAGGAGGGGGGGTTAAGAAAGAAGAATTGAACAATTTTTCTAGATTGGGAAGGCGCGTCACATTGCCAGCGCGAATAAAAAAGTCCGCATATTTCTTGGCAGTTTTGTAGATATAATTAGGACTGTCTGATTGAAAGAACTTTTGATTTTCGGCAAAGTCAGTGAGGTCTATTCCCTCGAAAGAGATTGTCTTGCTGGGAATATTCAACGCTTTGCTCACGAGCGCGTTTCCTTCGGGAATATTGGCTTCCCAATATGACAAGGCTTGAAACCAGCCTCGCACAAAGGCGCGAATATCTTCGGGGCGATCGCGTATCGCCTCACCCCGAAACGCGATCAAATCCAAAATTAAGCCTGGGGTTTGCTTGCTTGTAAACAAAATTTTTGCCCCTATTTTTAATGCTTCCGAAATATGCGGTTCCCAAGTGTGCCCTGCTTGGATAGCATTGTTTTGTAAGCGCTGGGGAACTTCTAAACCATCAACTTTAACCAGCCTAACATCATCGCTCGTCAGCTTAGAGATTTTCAACATCTCAGTAACGAAGACTTCGCTAAAGCCGCCTAGATTTGCACCAAGCTTTTTTCCTTTCAAGTTAAGAATTCTTTTAATGTCCGATTGCGCGACTACGACATCTGCACCAGTCGATTCATCCACAACCATCACAGCTTGGATATCAGGATTTGTGGCACTCAAGATCATAAAATCTCCCAAGGTTAATCCGATCCCATCATACTTCCCTGCACTGAAATCTGCTTGTTGCAATTGTAAGTAGTCTACATAGCTCAGTTCCACGTCTATCCCTTGCGCTTTGAAGAATCCTTTCTCTTGAGCAATGATGCCAGGCATATGGCCAACAAAAGAGATAAAACTTACTTTCAGGGGAGGAGTTTTTACTTTTAGAGATTCCGGAGAATGACAAGCAAACAGCAGCCCGCAGGTAATAATAATAAAGATGCTGTTGAAAAAGGAGCGCTTCATGGTTTCAGACTATGAGGGGGGGTTAAGAAAGAAGAATTGAACAATGTTTCAAGATTAGGAAGGCGCGTCACATTGCCAGCGCTAATAAAAAAATCTGCATATTTATTGGCGGTTTTGTAGATATAATTAGGACTGTCTGATTGAAATAACTTTTGATTTTCTGCAAGGTTAGTGAGGTCTATTCCCTTGAAAGAGATTGTCTTGATGGGAATATTCAACGCTTTGCTCACGATCGCGTTTCCTTCGGGAATATTTGCTTCCCAATATGACAAGCCTTGAAGCCAGCCTCGCACAAAGGCGCGAATATCTTCGGGGCGATCGCGTATCGCCTCACCCCGAAACGCGACCAAATCTAAAATTAAGCCAGGGGTTTGCTTGCTTGTAAACAGGATATGCGCCCCTAAGTTTAATGCTTCAGAAAGATAAGGTTCCCAAGTGTGTCCTGCTTGGATAGCATTGTTTTGTAAGCGATTGGGAACTTCTAAAGGCTCGACTTTAACCAGGCTAACATCATCGCTCGTCAGTTGAGAGGCTTTCAACATTTCAGTAACGAAAACCTCGCTAAAGCTGCCTAGATTTGCACCAAGCTTTTTTCCTTTCAAGTTAGGGATTGTTTTAATCTCCGATTGCGCGACTACCACATCTGCACCTGTCGATTCATCCAAAACCATCACAGCTTGCATATCAGGATTGGTGGCGCTCAAGATCACCAAATCCCCCAAAGTCAATCCGATCGCATCATACTTCCCTGCACTGAAATCCGCGTCTTGCAATTGTGAGTAGTCTACATAGCTGAGTTCCACGTCTACCCCTTGCGCTTTGAAGAATCCTTTCTCTTGAGCAATGATTAGAGGTGTATAGCCAACAAAAGGGACACAAGATACTTTTAGGGGAGGACGTTTTACTTTTAGAGATTCCGGGGAATGACAAGCAAACAGCAACCAGCCGATAATAATTAATATACAGATGTAATTGAGTAGTTTAGACATACTAGCTAGAGCATTCCTGGTGTAGAAAAGGCGACTGATATTTTCTTGAACCCGATCGACCTAAGTGCATCGTCCGCAATCGCCGCTAAACCTGTTCCGGTGGCTATATCTAGAACAAGCTTGCCCGATCGCACTTTTGCCACTTCTACTAACCGAGTTGCAGCTTGTTTGTGCAATTCATTCTCGTAGCCTGGAGGGTTGTTGCAGTCATTGAGAATCTCCTGTTTGTAGGCACTTAGCGAGTCAGTCATGCCGAATTACTGGTTGAACTTTCTACTTTAGCAAAGTCTTTGACCTCAATTAAGAAATCAATAATCGGTTTTGCATAAATGCTCGGTATCGCTGTGCTACCGATATGGTGAACGGTGACCGCCTTTTCTCCCATTGCTAATGCAATCTGTTTTGACTCTTTAAGGAAGGTAATTCGCCATCCTAGATCGTGGGGAACTACTTCTACTTTTCGGAAGTTTTTAAAGTTAGGCAAAGACATAATATTTACCTGTTAGCTAAATATTATTTGGCACGACAGTTACTATTTTATCAGCTCTATCGGCTCACCAGAAACTCTAAAATATAAAAGATAAAATTTCAAAGCGAAATAGTTTTTACCAAAACTCAATTTGAATCGGGGTTTTTAAAGTGGCAGCATATTCAGGAACAGGCTTTCGGGCCTGTTCCACAATAAAGATGATTAGGAGTTAAGTACGTGCAAGTTATCGAGCATGGTTTTAGCAGTTGCGATCCAGTCGGGTAACTCGGGCGATATCGCGTATACCCAAACGATCGCGTGTAGCTGTCGCATTTTACGGTACGGTTCCAGAGTGGCAAAGTCGGGCGCATTCGGATAAGCGGCCATCCCCTCATCGTCGAGGTTAATCAAGTCCCAGGCGATAGAACCGGTGCAAGTGTCCTCAAAATCGTTCCACAGCAATCCTTTCGCAGTTGGAATTAAATTTAAGGCATGGGCATCTCCGTGCAGCGGCTGCAACACGCTGACTGAATTGCTTAACTCCCCAAGCAGGCGATGGTAAGTTGTTTGCAGCAGCGTCAGGTCACTTTTCGGCAGAATATTGCCAAGCTTTTCGAGCCTTTCGAGCCCGCGCGGAATATCGTTGAGGGGCGGCGCCAGCAGCGGGTAATCGCCCGGGTAATCGCGCAGAACCGCGTGCAGTTCAGCTTGCATTCGTCCGACTGTCGCCCCATCGGGCAAAGCATCAGAGATTGGTTCAAAGTAGCGCCAGAAGCTCATCGTCAAACCGTCGCAATGGTGGGGAACCGGGGGTAAAAAATCGCTGGGAGGGACTACAGGAGCGCCTTTGGCAGCCAGAAAGGCGACGACAGAGAGTTCGCGGGCCAACCAAGACTCGACTGGCGATCGCAGTACGGGGGTTAGGGTAGCGATCCGAGCCACAATGGGTGCAGGTTTCAGGTGAACTCGCACGGAATAGGTGTCAGCAAGCACGTGGGGGTCGTTTACCCGAATGTCGGCTGCAGAGGCAACAGACACCGATGCTGCGACGGCGCGGGCTGTAAGTTCGGGGTGATCGAATTCTGTCGATGGCATAAGCGGCACATTAAAACTGGTTCGCAGTTGCCCGCAGCCGGCGAGTCAACGCGCAACTGCGAACCTACTTTTTTGTATTATATTGTAATACAAAAGCTCGCACTCGCAACGCAGAGAGCATGAGGGAGCTTCCGCGATACAATCTGTGTTTGGTAAAGAATTTTTACAAGTTCACAGCCCATTACAGCCTTTGCGGCTTGTACTACCCAACCTGCCTGAAAATATGGATTTTGCTACTCTTGCTGCCCAGCTAAATGCTGGAACTATCTTGCCAGAGGGAATTGTCATCATCACCCTCTTGGTGGTTCTCGTCGGCGATTTAATCGTAGGCCGCAGTTCCTCGGGTTGGACTCCCTACGTTGCCGTTGCGGGTTTGCTGGCCGCCGTCGCTGCCTTGTGTTTGCAGTGGGATAACACGGATACCATCTCGTTTCTGGGCGGTTTTAACAGCGATGCCTTGAGTTTAGTGTTTCGCGGGATTATCGCTTTGAGTGCGGCTGTCACTATTTTGATATCCGTCCGCTATGTACTGCAAACTGGTACTGCTTTAGCGGAATTCATCGGCATTTTGCTTAGCGCTACTTTGGGGGGAATGTTCCTCAGCGGCGCTGATGAATTGGTGATGATTTTTATTTCGTTGGAAACTCTGAGTATCTCGTCTTATTTGCTGACAGGTTACACAAAACGCGACCCGCGTTCCAATGAAGCTGCTTTGAAATATTTGTTAATTGGGGCTTCTTCTTCGGCGGTGTTTCTCTACGGGATTTCGCTGCTGTACGGGTTGTCTGGCGGCGAAACGAAGTTAAGTGCGATCGCGGCTAACCTTTCTACCGTGAATGAAGGTCAATCTCTCGGTTTGGTGATTGCTTTGGTTTTTGCGATCGCCGGAATCGCCTTCAAAATCTCTGCGGTTCCCTTCCACCAATGGACTCCTGACGTTTACGAAGGTTCTCCTACACCCGTTGTTGCCTTCCTTTCTGTCGGTTCCAAAGCAGCCGGTTTTGCCCTAGCAATCCGCTTGTTAACAAGTGCTTTCCCCGCACTTACCGAACAGTGGCACTTCGTGTTCACGGCCTTAGCCATTCTCAGCATGGTGTTAGGAAATGTGGTTGCCCTCGCCCAGACTAGCATGAAGCGGCTTTTGGCTTATTCGTCGATCGCCCAAGCCGGTTTTGTAATGCTGGGTTTGATTGCAGGAACAGAAGCCGGTTACTCCAGCATGATATTTTATCTGTTGGTTTACCTGTTTATGAACTTGGGTGCTTTCGCCTGCATCATCTTGTTCTCGCTGCGGACTGGAACCGACCAAATTAGCGAATACTCAGGTTTGTACCAAAAAGACCCGCTGTTAACTTTAGCCTTAAGTATTTGCCTGCTTTCTCTCGGTGGAATTCCGCCCCTGGCTGGATTTTTCGGCAAAATCTATCTGTTCTGGGCCGGCTGGCAAGCAGGACTTTACGGCTTAGTTATTCTGGGATTAGTTACCAGCGTAGTTTCGATTTACTACTACATCCGCGTTGTCAAGATGATGGTAGTAAAAGAACCTCAAGAAATGTCAGACGCGGTAAAAAATTATCCCGAAGTTCGCTGGAACCTTCAGGGAATGCGGCCTTTGCAAGTCAGCGTTGTACTCACTTTGGTTGCGACAACTTTGGCGGGAATTTTATCGAATCCTTTGTTTAATTTGGCAAATGATGCTATTACCAAAACTCCCATGTTACAGTCGGCATTGAGTCATGTGAAACCTGTTGTGGGTGCGAAAATCGAATCGAATTTGGTGTCTCGCCGGGATTGATTTTTCCTGGTTTTGAAATAGTGGAAAACGCCTGACTCTTTGAAGTTGGGCGTTTTTTTTTGTTGTGATATACTGTTAATTAGGATTTTCAACCGCAGATGTAGCCAGATTAACGCAGATTAACGCAGAGAAAAGTTAGTACAGAGGCAACAATGTTAGTACAAAGTAAGGCAAAGTTTTATACTCCAGATGAGTACCGGGAGTTAGAGAAAACTGCTGAGTTTAGAAATGAATACCGCGATGGAGAAATTGTACAAAGGAGTGGTGTCAGTATTAATCACACCCAGATAATCGGTAATATTTATGCGTTCTTAAAATCTGCTTTGCGGAGAAAGAATGCCCGACCATTTACGAGCGATTTGCGGTTGTGGATTCCTCGGTATCGACGCGGGACTTATCCAGATGTGATGGTAGTTGAAGGAGAATTAGTTTGCACAGAGGGACGGAAAGATGAAATACTCAATCCTGTGCTGATTGTGCAAGTGCTTTCTAAGTCTACCAAGGATTTCGATCGGGAGGATAAGTTTCGGTTTTATCGATCGATCCCTGAATTCCGTGAATATGTGTTAGTCAATCAATCTGAGTTTTTAGTCGCACAATATATTAAAACCGAATCAAATGAATGGTTGTTTCGGGAATATGAGGGGGAATCAGCAATAGTTTCCTTCGCTTCAGTGGAAGTGCAAATGTCGATGCTCGATATTTATGAGCTGGTTGTATTTGAAAGCCCGGAAACAGAAGTGCAGCAATAAAATTCATGCTGTGGGGTGATGCAATGTCTAGCTTGGTAACAGTAAAATAATAATAATTTGGTTGGTGGTAAGGACTTTAGTCTTCTAATTTTTATGAGGGAAGATATGGATAACTACCGAATTGTCGAAACTTTTACCGAAAACCAGGTTTCCGACTTGATGGATTTGTATAAAAACGAGTTTTGGAGCGACAAGCGGAGGCGGGAGGATGTTCTGAAAATGCTGGCTTCTACTGATGTTACCATTGGTTTGGTCGATGAGTGCGATCGGCTAATTGGCTTTACCCGAGTCATTACCGATTTTGTCTACAGAGCCATGATTTTTGATGTGATTGTCAAGCCGACACACAGAAAATGTGGACTGGGTAAGGTGTTGATGGATGCAGTGTTAAATCATCGCGAACTGCAAGCAGTGGAGAGTTTCGCTCTTAATTGTTTGCCGAACATGATGCCGTTTTACGAGCGTTGGGGTTTCACAGATGATGTGGGCGAAATGAAGTTTATGCGGCGAACAACAGGCTGAACTCAGCCCCTTGAAATCCCCAATTTTTCTCGAATTACATCTTCTTTGAAACCTACTAAAACAGCCGTTCCATCTTTAACGAAAAGAGGACGTTTCAGCAGCATCGCATCCTTTGCAAAAGCCTCTACCCACTGTTCGCTAGTCCAATTTTTCTTGTCATCGCCCAAAGCGCGGTAAGATTGACCGGAAGTATTTCGCATGGGTTGAAAACCCAAAGCAGCTACCCAGTTTTGAATTGTTTCGCGAGTCGGCGGCTGTTCTTTGGTGTTAATGAACTCGTAATTCACATCGCTATCTTTGAGCCAGTGGAAAGCTTTTTTGCAGGTTCCGCAGTTCGGGATTCCGTAAACTTGAATTGACATAATAATGACTACTAACTAATGACTACTGACTAATCTAGCTTGTTGAACCCATTTTTGCACGCGATCGACTGAAGGAGTCAAGTCATTGCGCTGCATTGTCGCTACGTGCAGCCTTAAAACTTGTTGGTGTAATCTCTCCACGGGCATTTCAGCCAATTGAGCCGGCGAAGCAACGCCCGCGTGCAGTAACAGCCCGCAATACTGACACCCTACACTTGGAATTCGAGCCAAATTTGCCATCGCTACCCATTTATTAACATATTGAATGTTAATCTGTAATTGATGGGCTAGCAACATTTTCGCAGCCGGTGTTTTCGTCATGCGAATTAGTTGTCCGGTTGTGGTGATGCTGCACTCTTCCAGTTGAGATTGGTTTTCCTTGCTCAATCCCGGTAAGTGTGCGATCGGCCAATCGCGTACTTGCGCTGAAGTTTGAGGAACTTTGTGAGAAATTTTCATGTTTTTTCAGTGAACTTTACTTATACTTTAAAGTCTAAAATATCAAACAGTCAATAGAGGCGATCGATCGCGTCACCCAATCAACAAAAACCCGACCAAGGAATTTGACTAATTGCGGATGTTGTGACATTTCTGCTAATTGCCTGCAAAGTAGCACTTTTAGCCTGTTTTTCCTGACTGTGGTTCAGGCTTACTGCTTAACCAAATCATCCCGGCGATGACGACAAAGACTATAGAAAAGACAGCATATAAATGCTAGCAAAAAATTAGATAAAGATGAGAGTTTTCTCAAAAATGTCTGCCAAGTTGGCAGTCTTAATTTTAGTGGTTTAATGCTAAAAATGCAAAAACTTCCCCTGACTGCAAACCCAACTCAAACTTATCGGTTTCTACCCATGAAAATTACAGAAGGTTATGATTTGTTAACTAATACTCTACACCAACGGCGGCAAAAACTGGCTAATTTAATTAATTTTCCGGTAATTTTATGGTCGGGGCGCAGCATTCCTCGCAATTATCCGGCACTTACTTATCCCTTTCGTGCCAGCAGTCACTTTCTATATTTTGCTGGTTTGCCCTTAGAAAATGCTGCCATTCGCTTAGAGTCGGGGAAATTAGAATTGTTCTTAGATGACGCACCTGCTAGCAGCACTCTTTGGCACGGAGAAATGCCGAAAAGAGCAGAAATTGCCGAACTAATTGGGGCTGATGCTGCTTTCCCAATGGCCGAATTGAAAGCCCGATCGATCAATGCAGCAACGATCGCTATTCAGGATTCTTGGACTCAGTTGCAACAGTCTCAAATTCTAGATCGCCCTCTGGCACCGCCCAACTCGCCAACCGGAATCGACCTAGAATTAACTCAGGCGATCGTATCTCTGCGCCTGAGCCACGATGCAGCCAGTTTGGCCGAATTGCGTCAAGCTGCGGCTGTCACCGTAGAAGCTCACAAAGCGGGAATGGTGGCCACTCGAAATGCTCAAATTGAAGCAGGGGTGCGCGCTGCAATGGAAAGTGTCATCATCTCCAAAAATATGACCTATGCCTATCCTAGTATCGTGACTGTGCATGGAGAAGTGCTGCACAGCGAACATTATCACAATCCCCTACAAGCCGGAGACTTGTTGTTAGCAGATGTCGGTGCGGAAACATCCACGGGATGGGCGGCTGATGTGACTCGCACTTGGCCGGTTTCTGGCAAGTTTTCTCCGACTCAAAGAGCAATTTATGATGTAGTTTTGGCAGCACACGATGCTTGTATTGATAAAGTTAGTCCGGGGGTGGAATATCAAGACATTCATCTGTTAGCTGCTCGAATTATGGCAGAAGGATTGCTTGATTTGGGAATCTTGCGGGGCAATGTTGAAGATTTGGTGGAAATGGATGCTCACGCGCTATTTTTTGTACACGGTATCGGACATTTAATCGGTTTGGATGTTCACGATATGGAAGATTTAGGAGATTTGGCTGGCTATGAAGAAGGAAGAACCAGAAGCAGTCGGTTTGGGTTGGGATTTTTGCGGCTGAATAGAGTTTTGCGTCCGGGAATGCTGGTATCGATCGAACCGGGATTTTATCAAGTTCCGGCCATCTTAAATAACCCAGAAAACCGTGCCAAATATGAAGATTTTGTTAACTGGGAGGAGTTGGAAAAATTTGCAGATGTGCGGGGGATACGCATAGAAGATGATATACTTGTCAGCGAAAAGGGTAGAGAAGTATTGACAGGCGAATTGCCCACAAAAGCTCCGGAGATTGAGGAGTTAGTTGCGGTAAATACGTAAGTAGAGCCGAGTTCGATCGCACATACGCAGTTCCATCAGGTGTGAAAAAAGATAAAGATGAATAAAGGTTGGTCAAGAAATCTTTTGATATTAGTTAAAAAAGTGGTCTCGCAAGTCAGAAAATTCGCAGCACTCATACTTCCACGCATGGTTCGTAAACCTATATCCTCGCGACCTCCGATGCAAGCTGCACCTTTGCCCAGCAACGAAGAAGAGAGGCTAGAAGCACTTCATCGCTACGACATTCTAGATACAGAGGCCGAAGCAGCTTTTGACGATCTCACAGCTTTAGCCTCGTATATTTGCGGCACTCCTATTGCTTTAGTAAGCTTAATAGATTCTAACAGACAGTGGTTTAAATCAAAAGTCGGTCTGGAAGCGCCAGAAACTCCGAGAGAGTCAGCTTTTTGCGCCCACGCTATTTTAAATCCCAACCAATTGCTAGTTGTACCCAATGCTTTAGATGACGATCGCTTTGCCGCCAATCCGCTAGTAACTTCCAATCCAAATATTCGGTTTTATGCTGGCGCGCCGCTAGTAACTCCTGACGGTTATCCGATCGGCACTTTGTGCGCGATAGATACAATTCCTCGTAATCTCACCCCACAACAGCTAGAAGCGCTGCGGACTTTAGGACGGCAAATTATCAACCACATGGAGTTGCGAATCAATCTGACTAAATTAAAGCGCGCACAGATCAAGAACAAACAAGTAGAAGAAAAACTCCGTTCTACAGACGAGCAAATTGTCAATTTTTTAGAAGGAATGAGCGATGCTTTTTTTGCTTTTGACACGCAGTGGCGATTTACTTACGTCAATTACAAAGGATCGCAATTTTTGAAGCGCTCGCAGGAAGAACTTTACGGTAAAAATTTTTGGGAAGAGTTTCCCGAATTCGTGAATTCTGATTTTTATAAAGAGTATCATGAAGCTGTAGCCAAACAAATTGGAGTGGCTTTTGAAAAATATTATCGTCCCTTAAAAGTGTGGCTGGAAGTCCGGGTTTTTCCTTCTCACGACGGCATTTCTGTGTTTTTTCATGACATAACTAAGCGCAGGCAGATGGAATCTGCACTCAGGAAAGAACAGAAAAAAACTGAAAGTTTACTGTTAAATATTTTGCCAGAACCGATCGCCCACAGGTTGAAGTCTAAACCGGGGGTAATAGCAGACAAGTTTGAAAAAGCAACAATTCTTTTTGCTGACTTGGTGAATTTTACCCAGATTTCTACTACTATGTCCGCCACTAAATTAGTATACTTACTGAATGAAATTTTCTCAGCTTTTGACCAACTGAGTGAGAAGCACGGCTTAGAAAAAATCAAGACGATCGGGGATGCTTACATGGTCGCAGCCGGTATTCCCATTGAACGTCCAGACCACGCAGAGGCGATCGCCGAAATGGCGCTGGATATGCTAGCAGCAATTAAGGAATTAAATGTGAAGCTAGACGCGACATTTGACCTCCGCATCGGGATTAATAGCGGGCCGGTGGTAGCGGGGGTAATCGGCACTAAAAAATTCATTTACGATTTGTGGGGAAATGCGGTGAATACAGCCAGCCGCATGGAATCTCACGGCATAACAGGTCGCATTCAAGTCAGCCACTATACTTATGAGCTGCTCCAGGATAAATATGAATTTGAAGATCGTGGCGAGATCGAGATTAAAGGTAAAGGGGAAATGCAGACTTATTTGCTGATGGGTAGAAAAATAGCAAGCGAGCTCAAAATCTCAGAGTAAATAAAACTAAGACTGGAAAGTACCTGATTGTTGAGGGAAACTCCGGAGGCTGCGATTAATCGCCTATTCGGCGCGATCGCCCTGTGGCAGAACGGCTGCTGCAGATCAACCAAATAAGATTATGCTATAGACAGAGATATCGGAGCAATCCTAGGCGCGGTACTCGACGTTATAAAAATACTAAGTTGAAGTCGTCGGAGCCTTTAATAATGGTTCAATTTCATATTCAAACAGATAGCGATATTCCAGCATCCACCCAACTATTCAATCAAATCAGGTTCGCGATCGCCTCGCGACAATTTCCGCCCGGACACCGCTTGCCCAGCACCAGACAGCTAGCCATGCAGACAGGTTTGCACCGCAACACCATCAGCAAAGTATACCGCCAGCTCGAAAATACCGGACTCGTAGAAGCGCAAGCAGGATCCGGCATTTACGTCCGCGCTCAAGGCAACGAAGTTGTAGGCAACAAACACAAATCTCCGATCCTCGAAGAATATCCCCTTGCCAACAAAATAGTGCAAGGAAGTATCGATAAACTGCTGGAACAGGGCTGTACGCTCAACCAAGCGAGGGAATTATTTTTGGCCGAAATTGACTGGCGGCTCAGGTGCAGCGCCCGCGTGGTCGTCACAGCCCCTACAGAAGACATCGGCGTGGGTGAACTGATGGCGAAAGAACTCGAACAAGCTCTTCGCATTCCCATACAGTTAGTCCCGATGGAACAGCTAGGTACTTTTTTGGATCAAATTTCTTCGGGAACTGTGATCACGAGTCGATATTTTATCGGAGAAGCAGAATCGATTTCGGCACCGCGTTCGGTGCGAGTTATTCCCGTAGACATCTACGACTACAGCCAGGAAATCCAGTTAGTGGGGGGTTTGCCGAAAGACAGTTATTTGGGTCTCGTCAGCCTGAGTCCGGGAATGCTGCGATCGACCGAAGTCATCATCCACAGCATCCGGGGAGAGGATTTACTGGTGATGACGGCCTTGGTGTCGGACGAGTACAAGATTAACTCGATCGTGCGATCGGCCAGAACAATTTTTTGCGACCAACCGAGTTTTGCTACAGTAAAAGCTGCCATCAATGCGGCTAGAGAAGATATTATTCGTCCCCCGCAACTGATATGCTCCGAAAATTACATCGGATCTAAGTCGATTAATTTGCTCAAGCGCGAGTTGGGCTTGGGGTGACGAAGGAAGAAGGAAGAAGGAAGAAGGAAGAGGGAAGAAGGAAGAAGGAAGAAAAACAATTCAACTTTTTTAAGTTACCAATCCCAATGCCCAATGCCCCAATCCCAATTCCCTGTTTGGCCAATGCCCAATGCCCAATGCCCAATTACCAATTACCAATTATCTATGACAATTGAAATCCAACCTTCAATTAATGTTAAAACGGCGATCGAAAGCCGCCGCGCCGCCCGCAGCTTCAAACCAGATCCGATTCCCCCAGCAATATTGGCAGAGATTTTGCGGTTGGGAGTGCGATCGCCCTCTGGTTACAATTTGCAGCCTTGGCGGTTTATCGTACTTCAAGACCCAGCCAGCAAACAAAAATTAAAAGCTTGCGCCTTCGATCAGCGCCAAGTGGTAGAAGCCCCAGTAGTATTAATCTGTTGTGGCGATCGACGCGCCGCCGGATCCAAAAACACCGAAGCCGTCATCGAATTGGGCAAAGCCACAGGGGCAATGAATGAGAATTTAGCCGGTTATATGCGACAAGCAATCCCGCAATTGTTCGAGAACCGTCCCTGCTTCGACTCCCTAGAAGCTTGGACAAACAGGCATACAATGCTCGCAGTAGCCCACTTAATGATTGCAGCTAAAAGTTTTGGGGTAGACAGTTGTCCGATGGAAGGTTTTGTCAGCGCTAAGGTGAAAGAAGCCTTTCAAATTCCCGAAGAAGTAGATGTTTGCTGTTTGCTGCCACTTGGTTATGCAGCAGAACCTTTCAAACAATATGGCGGACGTTTTGAGGTCACTCAAGTTTATTACAGCGAAAGTTATGGGCAGGCTTTGCAAGCTGAGATTTGAGAGTTAAGATTTTGTTGCAACTTGAATTTTAAGAGTTAAGGCTTGGAATGAATCGATGCCAAAGTTCAAACCAATCAAAAATCCCGACAGTTCTGCAATCTAAAATCTAAAATTCAAAATCTAAAATCGAAAGTGGTGAGATAAGACAGAGGAGAAAATATGACAGTAGCAACGCGACAAAGCAACGCCCAAATTCTCGAAATAAAATTGCAGCAACACTTGCAAGCTGCCGGATTTAAAAACTTACCGCTTTATATTAGTTGTGATTTTCGAGATGAATCTTTAACTGTTGTGGGAGAACACCCGCGCAGTTTAGTTCTCAAAGCCAAACCGACTTTTGCGGTGCTAGAAGCAGCAATTCTCGAAATAGAACCAGAATCTATTCAACAGATTGGACTTTGCCTAAAAATTACCGGGCAAAAACAGCCTTATGCTTTCCATTCTTTTACCATGCACAACCCTGTTTTGTCAAGACCAAAAACAGTGCAGTTGTTCAAAAAAACAGAGAATATTCCCGCAGCAGAAACCGGGATAGTCTTAACAGAAAATGCCGACCATATGGCGGATGTAGAGGAGGAGATACCGTTAGAAACCGATGGGAAAGATGCGTGGGATGAAGAATATTTCCCCAATTTGTCTGAGAGTTCCAGCAATTCCGCTCCGATCGCCTTTAAAGTAGCTGCCATACCCACAGATATTGCAGACAATCCCTTCAATCCGCTGGATATGGAAGCGGTAACAGTTGCCCAAAAACCCAAACATTCACCGTTGGCGATACTGGCTGCAGCAGGAATGGTCAGCATGGCGGCGCTAATTTTGGCAGGCGGTTATTATATGCTGAGCCGCCCCTGCGTCATCGGAGAATGTACTGCATTAGCTAATGCCAAACAGTTGAGCGAGAATTCGACGAAGACGCTGAAAACCTCAAAAGTTGCCAACAGCCCCCAAGAAGCGCAGCGACAGTTAAAACAGGCGATCGCCCTTTTGGAACCGATTCCCTCTTGGTCAATTCATCGCGGTGAAGCTCAAAGCGCTCTGGAAAGCTACCGGAAGCAAAATCAGAATTTAAACTCTGCGATCGATGCAGCGCGCCTCGCACAGTTAGCAGCCAAGAAAACCCAAAATCCGCCTTACTCTGCCGAGGACGGTCAGGAAGCGCAAGCTCTGTGGCAAAGTGCGATCGCCGAACTCGGAGAAATCCCCCCAGACAGCCCAGTTTATACATTTGCTCAGAAAAAGTCAAAAGAATACCGGAAAAATTTAGCAACTGGAAATCGGCAGTTAAGCACAGAGAAACAAGCCGAAAAAACGCTGCTCGCCGCCAAAAGTACAGCCCAAATAGCAGAAGCTCGCGAAGCAGTAGCTCAGACAGCCGAGACTTGGGCTCAAGTGCAATCAGGTTGGGAAGAATCCCTCGACATCCTATCAGCAATTCCCACGAGCACGACATCTTACCAACAAGCTAAACTGCTAGTTCCCAAATACGAAACCAAACTTTCAGAAGCTCGCGAGCGCAAAAATGTCGAAGGAATTTCGGAAAATGCGTATACTCAAGCTGTGACTTTAGCAGCGGAAGCTCAAATTTTTGAAGGCAAAAACGCCTGGTTTAAAGCATCTGAATCCTGGCGGAGAGCTTTGAGTTACGCGGAGCAAGTGCCGGCGGCAACTTCCTATTCCCAGAAAGCCCAACCGCTGATCGCTTCCTACAAAACTTCCTTGCAGCAAGCAGAAGTAAGGTTGCAGGAAGAAAGAAACCTGCAAAAAGCCCGCACCGATTTAGATAAAACTTGCAAAGGCAACCCAAAGATTTGCGACTATACTGTTAGCAAAGATTTGATTGCGGTGCAGATGACTCCAGGTTACGTGCAGAAACTGCAACAAACCTTCATCCAAGCAAACAACAACAATGCTGTGAAGACTCGCCAAGCTGTAGAAAAGCACGTTCAAACATTGCAAAAAGCTTTGGAGGCGATCGCCGAAAACGCCAAAATCCCGATGCAGGTGTACGATGGCGAAGGCAAGCGGATTGGGAGTCACGAACCGAAGTAGTTGTAGTTGTAGGGTGCGTGAGGGCGAAAAATCTGTCTGAACGATCGCAATATTTACACTCACGCATCCCCAGCAATTTCACCCGCAGTCAATCCAGCTTGAAAAACTTGTTTCGCCGTCAAATTCAACTCTGGAAAAGCTGGTGACTCAATCCTATCATTTCCCCGAAACAAACTCACCTCATACTCGCCGTCAACCAACTGATAAACAGATATCGTTGGTTGTTTGGGATTGCCAATAAACCTGCGGCCGCCCAACCCGAGATAATCCACAATCCAATATTCAGGAATCCCGATTAGTTCGTATTCGCCTACTTTTTTGATGTAGTCATCTTGCCAATTCGTGCTAACTACTTCAATAACCAGCGGAATTGATGCGCCTTGAGTCACGGTTGAGAATTTTTTCCACATAGGTTCTGACGCTAAGTTGGGGCGATTTAATATCGGAATATCGGGCGAATAAGCTGATTCGTTTTCTAGTGGCTTAACTAATGCTTGTTTGGGGATGAAGTACGGAAGTTTTACCTTTCTAAACTCAGCAGTTAACTCAGAGGCTAAAAAACCGATAACTTCTTCATGGTTTCCTAATGGCTGTGACATTTCAACAATCTCTCCATTGTGCAGTTCATAACGTGCATTTTCGGGCTTCCATTCCGCAAATTCTTCAAAAGTTAGCGGTTTAGTTGCTATTTGAATCATGGCTATTCTCCTTAGTGATGACTGGGGCGGGCTATTCTTCTCACCCCACAAGATAACTCACTCTGTGTGGAACAGGCCGGAAAGCCTGTTCAATAAAATAAGGCTCAATGCAAGTTCCTACCTACATTATATTACCAATTATCAATGCCCAATTATCAATGCCCAATGCCCAATTACCAATTAACAATTACCATTTGATCAATTGTGCGTCTTGATTGAAAAACTTCCGGGACAATCCCTCAGTCAACAGCAGAGTTGCGATTATAGTTGCCAGCGCTAACACAAACATAATTAAAATCTGGTAAGATGCTGCATCGAGAGGACTGACACCGCTCAGCATTTGACCTGTCATCATTCCGGGTAAAGTTACGATTCCTACCACCGTCATTGTATTTAAGAGCGGGATTAATCCAGCTTTGATCGCATCTTTGCGGTATTGTTTGACTGCTTGCTGCGGCGTCGAACCTAAACTTAAATGGGTTTCTATTTCTAACTGGCTGCTATTAACTGTACTCACCAGTCTTTCGCCGGCGATCGCCCCGGAGTTCATGGCATTGCCCAAAATCATACCCGCTAAGGGAATCAGGTATTGCGGTTCGTACCAAGGGTCAGGTTGCAAAATTAGCAAGTTTGTATAGGCGAGAGTCAAAGCCGTACTGATAAAAATTGAACCCCAAACTAAGGGCAGTAAGTTCTTGATTTTTTTGCTGATGCGGTTGCTGGCAACCATGCTAGCTGTTGTCAGCATGATTGCTAAAACTGCTAAAACCAGCCAAGGATTTTTTCCCTCGGGGTCAAATACGACTGCGAGCACGTATCCGACTAAAATTAGCTGGATTAGGGTGCGCCCCGCGGCGATCGCGATCGCCCCCTCCAGCCCCAATCCCTGCCACGCCGAAAGCCCGATCGCGATCGCCACCATCCCCAAAGCCCAACCCAAATCTGTAAAATCTAGCAGAATTAACACCGGCCCACCCTTTCGATAATGTGATTGTTTGCCTGTCCAAATATAAGATATTGCAATAAAGGTTTCTGAGAAACAGTTTTGCTGCAAGAATTTGCTTTGATAATGCTTGAAATTTATGGTGTGAAGAGTGAATAATGTTCCCCCCCTCGACTTAACCCGCCAATACGCGCAGATTGGCGACGAGATAACCGCTGCGGTGCAAAAAGTGCTTGCCTCTGGCGGCTACGTAGGCGGCCCGGCCGTGAAGAGTTTTGAACGAGAGTTCGCCGATTACACTGGAGTTTCCGAGTGTGTTGGCTGCAACTCCGGCACCGATGCCCTGATTTTGGCTTTGCGTGCTCTCAAAATTGGCCCCGGCGATGAAGTCATTACCACTCCTTTTACCTTTTTTGCTTCGGCTGAGACAATTAGCGCCGTCGGTGCAACTCCAGTATTTGTCGATATTGACAGCGAGACTTTTAATCTGGATGTCGAACTCCTGGAGGCGGCAATTACCGACAAAACCAAGGCAATTATGCCAGTGCACATCTTCGGCCAACCGGTAGACATGACTCGGCTGATGGAAATTGCGACTCGGCACAATTTAGCCGTAATTGAAGATTGCGCCCAATCTGTCGGGGCCGAGTGGCAGTCTCGAAAAGTCGGCAGCATCGGCCATGTCGGCTGCTTCAGTTTTTATCCAACCAAAAATTTAGGCGCTTGCGGTGACGGTGGCGCGGTGACGACAAACGATCCTGCCCTCGCAGCTTCGATGCGAGTGCTCAAAGAACACGGACAGTCTTCTAGATATTTCTACGAAGAAATCGGGTACAACAGCCGTTTAGATGCCCTGCAAGCGGTGATTCTCAGCATTAAATTGCGGTATCTCGACAGTTGGAACGCGCAGCGGCAGGAGAAAGCGGCACTTTACAGCGAATTTCTCTCCCGCGTGCCCGGAGTTGCCGTCCCCAAAGAATTGCCGGAAGCAAAAGGAGTTTGGAATCAATACACGATCCGGCTGACAAGTCCAGAAGAGGCGCAAAATCCCTCTGGCGATTTTCGAGATTGGATGCGAGCTCAGTTGCAGGAATGCGGCATCGGTTCGATGGTTTACTATCCGTTACCTTTGCACCTGCAACCTGTTTACAAATCTTTGGGTTATCAAGCAGGTCAGTTGCCAAAGGCTGAGCAAGTTTGTCGCGAAGTCTTGTCTTTGCCGATGTTCCCGGAACTGTCGAGGGATCAACAAGAGCGGACGATTTATGGGCTGAAAGATTGCTTGGCAAAGGCCGATCGCATCCGGTAGCTTTGGCGCGATGGCATCAGCGAGGGAAATGCAGGAGGAGAAAAGAATTGCAGGGTTGCAGTGCTGTGAGAATGTGCAGGGTTCAGGGAGAGCTGTTAAGTATTTTGACCGATCACTTGTACTTTTATGTACTATATTTAATGAAAAGAAACAAATTTAGGCTAGCAATCCGCCTCGAACGGGTGCATTTTCCGCTCGCCTAAAACTTGAAATGCGATCGGTCAATGATGAAGAAGGAAGAAGGAAGAGGGAAGAGGGAAGAACGAAGAAGGAAGAACGAAGAAGAAAGAATAAATAATATTTGAACTTTCGACTTCCCTCCCCGATGCCCGATGCCCGATGCCCGATGCCCGATGCCCAATTCTCAATTTAACCTGTAATTTTCATAAGATAAGAGGAAAATAAACGAGTGCCTCAGTATCAATTCACTCAGGCTAGACGCTACGATCCACAAGCGATCGCTCAATATTACCGCAACCGTCCTTGGAAAGCAATTTGGCGCGCAATTACCGTTATTTGGTCTTTTGCAGGCTTCGTTCTGGGGATGCTGTGGGACAGTTGGCAGCACGAAGTCGCAGCACACCAGCCGGAACGGGCCGCCCACCTGCGACAAATACTCACTCGCTTGGGTCCCACTTTCATTAAAGTTGGCCAAGCCCTTTCTACCAGACCGGATTTGATCCGCAAAGACTTTCTCGAAGAATTGATCAAACTTCAGGATCAATTGCCGCCGTTTGACTCCGTGCGCGCTTTCGAGATTATTGAAGCAGAACTCGATCGCAAAATTAGCGAAACCTACAGCGAAATCTCTCCCGAACCTGTCGCCGCGGCAAGTCTCGGTCAAGTCTACCGAGCTCGCCTCCTCACCGGGGAAGCAGTAGCAGTCAAGGTTCAGCGACCGAATTTGCTGCCAGTCTTGAGCCTGGATCTTTATTTAATGCGCTGGGCCGCTGGATGGTTGGGCCCGTTGCTGCCGCTGAATCTCGGTCACGACCTTTGTTTAATAGTCGATGAATTCGGTATCAAATTGTTCGAGGAAATTGATTATCTCAATGAAGGCCGCAACGCCGAGAAATTTGCTACAAATTTTGCCGACGACCCGACAGTAAAAGTTCCGAGTATTTACTGGCGCTATACTTCAAATTGCGTTCTGACCCTCGAATGGATTGACGGCATCAAGCTGACAGATATGGCAAGTGTTAAAGCCGCAGGTTTGGATACCGATAGTTTAATTGAAGTCGGAGTCCGCAGCGGTTTGCGGCAGTTGCTGGAACACGGATTTTTTCATGCTGACCCCCATCCGGGAAATCTGTTTGCCTTAGCGGACGGCCGCATGGCTTACATTGATTTTGGGATGATGGATCAGATGGAAGAAACAACTAAAGAAACTTTGGTTGATTCGGTCGTTCATTTGATCAACAAAGATTACTTAGAGTTAGCTAAGGATTTTGTCAAACTTGGCTTTTTGACGCCAGATACAGATATTATGCCGATCGTTCCGGCGCTGGAATCTGTACTCGGTGATATCGTCGGCGAAAAGGTGTCAGATTTTAACTTCAAGACGATTACAGACCAGTTTTCGGAGTTGATGTACGATTATCCTTTCCGGGTGCCGGCGAAATTTGCCTTAATTATTCGCTCTCTGGTGACAGAAGAAGGTTTGGCCCTGACGCTGAATCCGAATTTCAAGATAGTCGAGGTGGCGTATCCTTATGTAGCGCGGCGTTTGTTGAACGGAGAATCTCCGGCACTGCGGCGGCGTCTGATTGAGGTATTATTCAAAGATGGCAAATTCCAGTGGAACAGGTTAGAGGACATGATCGCGATCGCCCGATCGGATCGTAGTTTCGACTTGCTACCCACAGCACAACTAGGCTTGCAATTTTTGCTGTCCGAGGAAGGGTCGTTTTTGAGACGCCAGCTAATGTTAGCTTTGATTGAGGACGATCGAATCCACACCGAAGAAGTTCGCAGCCTGTGGAACTTAGTCAAGGAAGACTTGCAGCCCGGTCGCCTGTTCAACGTTGCTCTAGGCGCTTTGACGGAGTTTTCCACAGCAGGAGCAGCGGCGCTAACTCGGTTTTAATTAGAAGGAAGAAGGAAGTTCGGCAACGAATTCTGTAACGGATGTAACGGATGTCAGGAAGAAGGAAGAGGGAACAAGGAAGAAGGAAGAAAGAAGAAAAATAATTCTACTCTTGCCCATTCCCCATTCCCTATTCCCCATTCCCCATTTCCCATTCCCCATTTCCCATTACCCAAATTAAGGAATTATTTGTGTATTATTTTCCAGAACCTCCCTATTTTTTAATGTCGGCTGGATTACTAGCAGGTATGGCTTCCGGCGTAGCATTTGAAGCTACTCTCAAACAATCCGTACAACAGTGGTCTAAAAATCGTTCTACTCGCACCTTGGCTAACCTGCCAAGGCTGCAATTGGTCATACCTTTTCTGGGAATGGCTGGCGGTATTTGCGTATTTTTAGCTTCTGGAATGGAGATTTTTGGCTTCCCAAAACTACTTTCTTATGCCCTAGCTTTGCCACTGACGCTACTCACTGGCTGGCTAGTTTGGACTCAGTTGGGTAAGCTTTTGATCGAGTTAGAACGCGGAGGTTCCCAAGCGCTGGATTTAGATTCTTTTGAACAATGAAAGTTAACTATCAACCTCTTTTTATCAGAAGGAAGGGGGTTGATAGTTCTCTAAGATTATCCTATTTGATGCTTTTTGAACCGGAGAGAACGCAGAGAACGCAGAGGAAGAGAAAGAAGAAGAGGACAACTTATGCAATAATTGATGTAAAAAATTTTAAATCTAAAATTTTAAATCTAAAATCTAAAATCTAAAATCTAAAATCGAATGAGTATTTTAATTGTTACGGGTGCGGCGGGATTTATTGGCTCTAACTTAGTAGAAACTCTTTTAAATCGAGGCGAGACCGTTATCGGTATTGATGAGTTCAACGATTATTACGACCCGGCTCTCAAGCGCAAGAATATTGCACGATTTGAAAAGTATCCGGGGTTTGAATTGGTGGAAGGCGATATTTTGTCTCTAAATTGGCAAGGTCTTTTATCCGATGTTAAGGTAATATTTCATCAGGCGGCGCAAGCAGGAGTTCGTGCTAGCTGGGGCGACGGTTTTCGCAGCTATACAGAACGGAATATTAACAGCACTCAAGTATTGTTAGAAGCGGCCAAAGATGCGCCAAAATTGCAAAAGTTTGTCTATGCTTCTTCTTCTTCTATTTACGGTAATGCTGAATCTTTTCCCACGAATGAAAATGCTTGTCCGCACCCGGTTTCTCCCTACGGAATTACGAAATTAGCCGGTGAACGTTTGTGCGGGCTTTATTACAAAAATTTTGGTCTTCCGACTACTTCGCTGCGCTATTTTACGGTTTACGGGCCCAGACAGCGCCCCGATATGGCTTTTCACAAGTTTTTTAAGTCGATTTTGTTTGACGAGGCTATTTCAATTTTCGGCGACGGATTGCAAACGCGGGATTTTACGTTTATCAGCGATTGCGTGGCGGCGAATTTAGCGGCGGCTGAGGTTCCAGAAGCTGCGGGAGAAGTTTTTAATATTGGTGGGGGAAGTCGGGTAGTTTTGAGAGAAGTTATTGATACAATAGAGAGAATTGTCGATCGACCTATTCGGATAGATTTTACCGAAGCTGCGAGGGGAGACGCGCGCCACACTAGCGCGGATGTGTCTAAAGCCCAGAAAATCTTAGGTTATCAGCCGCAGGTTGCTTTAGAAGAAGGTTTAAGGCGCGAATGGGAGTGGATTCAGTCTTTGTACAGTTAGAGTACAGTTAGATGCTATCTATCCCAGAAATTCCGCAGCTTAAATTGAAAATTGTTAATTTTTCTAATTCCCCAAGTTTTGAGATTTCTCCCCAAGCGAACCAACAAATTTGGAGGCGCGAGTTTGGGCTGTGTTTCCGGCGAATTCAAATAGCGGTAGTGCAGAAATACGTCTCGGTAGGGAATCTCAACATCTTCGCCAGCACACAATCTAGTAAACTTTGCAGCCGAAATACTCATGTAGTGCAAATAAGTCAATCGTCGTCCTTTGTCATATAGAACATAATCTATTACATCAAATTGAGAAGACCAATGATTTCCCGTTACCTGTTCGGGTTCAGCATATCCAAAGTTGTAAAAAGATATTTGGCTGCGGGCGACTAAATAGTTAAGTAAAGATTGGTCAGCGCCTCGTAAAGACATAATTTCCGCTTCTCCTGATGTTAATTTTTCTAAAAGTTGAGAGCAATTATTTCGATTGAAAACCCCGGCTTTGGACGCAAACCAACCCGCACAAAAAGTATGAGATTGCAGTTCATCCAAATTTAAAATTTGACGTAATTTTGGGGACGACAAGTCAAATATATAATTGAGGTCTGATTTGTATTGAAAATCGTTTGCTATCCAATCAAAATCATCAAGCTTTTGATAAATATAATCTACAGAACCCATTAACAGAGTGTCTGCGTCAAAATAGATAAATTTATCAAAAGTGCCGTCGAAACAACATAATTTTCGGTGCATTTCCAAACATTGAACAGGTTTCAAACCTTGAGATTGCCAAACTTTTTGAGCTTTTGCATGAGTTTTCCAAACTTGAGTCGCAAAATCTTCCCAGAACTGGATAGAATCGGTATTTTCAAACAGGGTTACATTGTGTAGGCGGGAAATGTGCGATCGCACTTTTTTCAAGTTATCATCATAGGGAATGATGCAAACTGGAATATCTTTTGCCCCATTGACTTCGAGACTGTTCAATAAAGCAACTAAGTGGTCAAAAACAACATCGTTTGCTAGAAGATAAATGCCATCAGTCATCGGATTTTAGTTAATAAGTAACCCAGCACATATATATTGCTTTTTAGGTGCGGGCAAGATGCCCACACCACAAGAAATAAAATTTATTCATTGTGGAACAGGCATCTGGCCTGTTCTTCAAAGCTTGTTGACAATGATAGAACATATGATTTTATCCTCACCTACTGAAAGCCAGAAATATTTTTTGCACTAAATTTGGTTGTTCCTCATTGAGATAACGATAATGTTTCCAAAGTTTCCAATAAGGGCTACCAGATTTAATCGGGATTCCAGCCCAGTGAAGATATTTTAACCTTTTGCCTTTGTCATAAAGAACATAATTTATTTCCTGAAAATGCTTGGAACCAGCCCAGCTTCCCGGTTCGGTTGCTGAATCTTTAACAAGATTGCAGCGCTTGAGAATCAGTTTAAGAATGATATAATTTAGTATAGGTTGGTCTGTGACATTTTGAGTAAAGTCGAAATATTCTCGATGCTGCGAACATTCTCGCAAAATTTCATACATTTGCGATTCTGTAATAGTTTCTTTTCTGGAAGCCCAAAAACCGCTGTTAAATACATCTTGAAGCTGTGAGTCTGTAAAGATATTTTGTTCTTTTACAGCAGGTGAAAATACATTTCGCAGTTTTTCGCTGAGGTAGTGGTAATCGCAGCAAAAAAAGTCTACTTCTGATAGTTTGTTTAAGTTGTCTGCGATGTCTTCAAAGACGATGATATCGGTATCGATGTACAGAAATTCGTCAAGGGGGCCAAACCAGGTGGCGAGTTTTCGCATTTTGTTGGGGAGGGCTAAAAAGTTGCGATCGAACATTTGGCCAATTTCTCTGGTAAACTGTTCCACAAACTCCAGATTTGGGAACAATCGCACCCCGTGGAGACGGCTGAGTGCGGCTGCCACTTGCTGATAATTGTCGTCGAAGGGAATCAGAAACACAGGTACTTGACAATTGTACAGACGTATGCTGTTTAAAAGGGCGATCGCACTTTCGATCACCTTATCATTCGCAACAATATAAATACCGCGAGTCATAGATTTATCCTCAACCTTCTCAATACCCTTTTTAACAAATTCGGCGCAGAAACCTCAGTATAAGACTTTGGCCCTTGGACAAAAATCGGACGCTTGGACGGTTCGCGGAGATAGCGGTAATGCAGGAACAAATCGCGATAGGGAAACTCAATATTTTCGCCCGCACAAACTCTCCGAATTAAATCCGGCGGCACACCAATATAATGAATGTAAGTAAGTCGGTTTCCCCTGTCGTACAAAATCCGATCTTGCTCTTCAAAATGTTTGGAAGTGACACTGCATCCGGTTTTTTCGCCATCCGGAAGGCTATAAGCAAAATTATAGCTATTCATCCCCGTTTTCATCACCATATAATTGAGCAACGGCTGTTCTCCCGCCCCTTCATAGAGAATTTCCGCCTCGCCCGATTGCAGTTGAGCTAACAACCATTCCCTAGTATCTTGCTCAAACAATCCTTGCTTGCTGGCGTAAAATCCCGAACAAAATATTTCCGATTCCAGGCGAGTTTGCTCAAAAACTTCGAGGAGTTTGGGTGACTGAATATTGTATACTTTAGTTGAATCGCGAAATTGAAAATCATAAACCACAAAATCCGATTCTTCTAACTTCTGAAAAACCGCATCAAGGGAATTCATCACCAAAGTATCCGCATCCATATAGATAAACTTTTCAAACGGGCCGTCGAAAGCGCAAAAGCGCCGATGTGCGCCGTAAAGCCGGAATTTTTTGCGGTTCAAACGCTCTGGTGCGGCTGCTTGCATGAATTTATCCCATCGCTGAATAGATGCGCTATCTTCATAAATAAAGACGTTGGGACGGTTAACAATTCCAGCTTTTATTTGCTCTATTTGGTCGTCGAAAGGATAAATACAGACAGGAGTATTTGATCCTAAGATAACTTCAATACTGTTGAGCAAGGCAATTAGTTGGTCGTAAACTGTATCGTTGGCTAACGTGCAAATTCCATTCATATCTATTAGTCCGCGGAGGCGGACTTTGTTTGTGCAGAAGCGGTTTCAACCGCCGAATCATTTAAAGGGTAAAAGGGTAGAAACGTGCGATCCGGTGCCTACAGCACCAAACCGCAAACCGGAGACTACGCCAAATCGACAGCTACGCGAAAACCGATATACGATTCGCGGTTGCCGACCGAGCCCCTGACGCGATAGGCACTGCGACAACTGACCGCATGGCTGGCCCAGGAACCGCCACGCTGCACTCGGAAATTATCTCTACCAGTTTCTTCCCAAGAACTTCCGTCAGTGGGTGCGCCCTCATAGCTACCGTGCCATTTATCGCTGCACCACTCCCAAACATTGCCGTGCATATCGTACAGTCCAAAGGCATTGGGAGGAAAACTCCCGACATCGGTTGTTTTTCCGCAGCAAAGTCCTTTGGGGGCGTTTGCGTAGGGTTTGTGTCCGTTATGGTTGACTAATTCCGGGGTAATAGTTTCCCCAAAATGAAATGGGCTCGTTGTACCGCCACGACAGGCGTATTCCCATTCAGCTTCACTCAGGAGGCGATATTTTTTCCCGGTTTTTTGCGAGAGTTTGGCACAGAATTCGACTGCGATATCCCACGATACTTTTTCTACAGGAAGTTTTTCACCTTGAAACCACGATGGGTTATTCCCCATCACCGCTTGCCACTGTGCTTGAGTAATGGGGTATTTGCCTGCATAAAAAGCGGGTACTGTTACTTGATGCTGCGGACTTTCATCATATATTTTACCTTTTTCGGTTGCTGGCGAACCCATAATAAATGTACCGCCGGAAATATAAACCATTTCCAGCACAACTGGATTCCCTAAGTCTTGGCGCAAAAAGTGAGCATAATCACGGCGGCGACTGTTTTCTTTTCCTTCAGCATTTACTGTTATTGCATCAAAGTCAAAAATAGGCGAATATTTTTGGAACTTCTCTTTTATATTTGGTTCATCTCTCTCCTTCAGCACCGAATATGCAGCCAACTTCACCTTTATTGATTCATCCTGCAATGCCGGAATTATCAAGTCTAAACCAGCTTCTCCATATTTCAGTGCTTCATACAGTGCGGTGATTCTGACTTCGACAATCGGTGAAGCTAACCGACTCTTAACACCAGGAATCCCGCCTAAGACAGTCGCACCAAATGGCACTTGAGATTGGACACCGAGTACGGCATCGTATTCTCTGGGTTGATTTTGGTTTTCTGTCATTGCGCTATTTCCTGAGATACAAACTTTGACAGCCAATTGAGCAGGTTCAATTCGTGGAGAATGATTTGTCTGGCTTCGGCAATTTTTTCCCTGGCTTCATGCCAATAATCCGGCGTAGCAACAACCTCTTTAATAAATTCTACTCCTTTCTCATCCAAACTTGGCAGTCGCAGAAAGCTCCCTGCTGGCAACAACTTATCAGCCGCCGAACCGCCGTAATAAATTGGCAAACACCAAGCTAATAAAGCATCCCAAAGCTTCTCGCTGACATACCAATCGTTTTCTGCATAATTTTCAATAGCTAAGTTGTAATAGTATGGTGCGAGGGCGTGCCATTTATTGTTCACAGTGCCGTTCCCGCGCGCCCAAGTTGGCAAGTTTCGCCCGTAAAGGTCAAAATCCAATTCTTGCGATCGCAGCAATTTGATAAAGTCTAATCTGTGGCGGTGATTGGCGCTGCGGCTAACACCTGAAGTTATCCAAGAACAGGATTTAGTTTTTGGCGGCGCAGGCATTTCATCGAGTTCTCGAAACGAGTTAGAGTGATACCAAATCGCGGGCATATAATCTGGTTTTGGGGCGAAGTCGTCTGGCCCGGAAACGTAACCGCAATAAAGTTTGGCTTGTTCGTAGTTGGCTTTGGTAATTTCAATAACTTCTGGTAATGGTGGCTCGCGGATCAGGTAAATTATGCGTTCCTTGGGGACACCGCGCAATTTTTCTCGAATGTCCTCTTCTGGATTTATGGGGCTTGGACGGCGGATTTTGTCGAGCCATGACTGCTTTTTGGGCGATCGGGGAAAGTCGAATTGATACATGAGTAAAAAGTCTGGTTCTGGGTGATTCGCTAACATTTGAATATTGCCCCATTTGCCGAAGTTGTGGGGGGTTTGTTGCCACAGCCAGTCGCTTTGGTTCATGCCTGGATAGGTGGTGATTGTGCCGATGATTTTTTTGTTCATATCTAATAATAAATTGGGTTTTTGCGTGTGGATGGGGCGGGTTTATGAGATTATTAATTTTAGGCGATAATTTTTGGTACAACCCGCCCCTACTAATAATAAATGTGGTTTTTGCGTTTGGCAGGGCGGGTTTATGAGATTGTTTATTTGAGGGGATGATTGTTGGTAAAACCCGCCCCTACGGAATTTTGAATTATCGGATATCGCACTGACTCTTCCACATAACCCATAATTTTCTGTATCCTATTTTCCCACGAAAATTGCTTGACAAAATCCATTGTTTCTGCATAACCTTCGCTCTTCCTCGGATATTTGGTTAAACAATCTCGAATGCTTTGCGCGAACTGTTGCGGGTTATCCGGTTCGCACCAAGTTGCTGCTATATTGCCCGATTTAAATTCCATTAAAGATGCAATCTCCGTCGCCACAATCGGAGTTCCCGATGCCATGTAATCAAAGAATTTTAAAGGAGATGTGAACGTCGCGGCCTCTGTCGAACAGTGCGGGTGAGTCAAAACATCGGCTGCTTGCAGCAAGCTAGCCAGTTGATTTTGAGGGAGGTAGCCGAGAAATTTAATGTTGTTAACTTGCTTGGATTTGGCTAACTGCTGGTAGGATGTTACTTGGGATGAATCACCACCTGCGATCGCAAATTGAACCAGCGGCAATTCCTGAGCTACATCCACCAACATATCAACACCTTTAAACGGGTAAAGTCCCCCTGCATAAACAGCTAAATGCTGTTTGTCATTTTGTAATAATTGCTGTCGCCAATTCTGAGCAGATTCTGTTTGTCTCGCGAGAAAAAAATGGTTAAAACCGTTGTGCAGCGTAATTACTTTTTCTGGTGGCATCCCATTCAAAATCATGCTGTCTCGAACTGTATCGGCAACAGTTACGGAAATCTGAAACAGAGGATTGCGGATAATTTCTGGTTCAAATTGCTTGTTTTCATGGTGGTGCTGTTCGTAGATAGCGGGAATACCGTTTTTAATTGCTGCTTTGACAAAGTTCCAGTCGCGGGTGTGGACAATTTTAGTAGATTTAAGCAGGTGAATTGGTAAGTAGTATTTTGAGACTATTGTACTCGAACTCGTCCACTTGCTGTCCCAAAGGTCGATCGGCCACGGCATCGGTAAATCTGCTACTTTTAATTTATCTTGAATATTGTAAATTTTGGCAAGTTTGTCATCGGGTTTCGTGGGTTGAAAAGGAAAAAGCAAATCAACCGGATTCAAAGCACTCCAGCCTTTACGGAGGTATACCAAAACTGCTGGATAACCTAGGTTTGCTGCGGCATTGGCAGAGTGTGCAACTTGAACTAAGCTCGCTACATTGGGTTGCGGTAAGATATTTCTGGTAAAAAATACATAATATTTAGACATGGTAATTGGTAATTGGTAATTATTGGCTGTGCAGGCATTTGACTAATGAATACTGCCAACTGACTACTTTTTAACAGCCTGACGCTTAATAGTGTTTTCTATAAATTCTAAAGTAGTGAAAATATTAGCAGCAGAGTGAAATGATTCTCTGATTAACTCGTCTCTTTCTTCGGGAGAGTCTACCATTTCATCTACTAGCATTTTGAGGTAAGCTATCATGGGAGTCAGGCGAGTGCGAATTTCGTAAGAACCTCTAATTAGAGCTTCATCACGAGCGGTTTCTTCAGCAAATTGCACTGAATACAAGCGAGTGTAGTAACCTCCTTTTGCTAGCAATTCTTCGTGGGAACCCATTTCTACTACTTGTCCGCGATCGATCACGGCGATTTTGTTGGCTTTTTGGACTGTGGAGAGGCGGTGGGCGATGACTAAGGTTGTGCGATCGCAGCTCAATTTCTCGATCGCCGCTTGCACGTACCTTTCCGAAACCGTATCCAGCGAACTCGTTGCCTCATCTAAAATTAAGATTTCCGGGTTTTGCAGCAGGGCTCTAGCAATTGAAATTCTCTGACGCTGCCCTCCCGATAAGATCACGCCCCGATCGCCAATTTGAGTCTCCAACCCATCCGGCAATAGTTGGATAAACTCGTAAGCATTCGCTCCCTTCGCCGCTTCCACAATTTCTTCCTCAGTCGCTTGGGGTCTAGCATAAGCAATATTTTCGCGCACTGAAGCATTAAACAAAAACGTATCTTGGCTAACAATACCCATCGCTTGTCTGAGACTTTTTAGATCGAATTCGCGCAAATCCCTGCCATCGATCGAGATATTACCTTCAGTAGGATCGTAAAATCTCGGCAGTAAATCTGCCAAAGTTGACTTGCCAGAACCCGAAGTTCCTACCAAAGCTAAAGTCGTGCCGTGAGGTAGAAATAAATCAATTCCTTGCAAAACTAAATTTTTGTGGTTAGGATAACTAAAAGATATTTTATTAAAATGAATTCCCGATCGCAAATGAGTGTAAGGCACAGAACCGTTAAGCATAAATGGCTTGTCCTCGCGGCTCAAAAAATCATTAACCACCTCTACACTAGCCGACGTATTTGCAAATTGACTGCGCCCGCTATTCAACTGTGAAATTAAAGGAACCAATCGAAACAGTACCAATAAATAGGTTAATAAAATTGTAGCAATAGACTCTATCTCATTCGCAAATATTGTGCGACCTATGAATACAATCAAAATTATAACTATCAAATTAACAACTTCGTTAATTGGAGCGATCGCCGCATAATTTACCTGAGCCTGAAAATCCGCTTGTTCTCGCCTTTGAATTAAATGCTTGATCCGCTGATACTCCCTTTCCTCGTTACCAGTTGACTTAACCAGCCGAATCCCAGTAATCGTTTCCAGCACCCTCACCGAATAATCTTTCGACATTTCAGAAAGCAGGTGGCCAAAATGCTTGGAACGGTTAATAATATATTGATTTGTCCAAGCAACTAACGCCAGCAAAACTGTAGCTGTCACCGTCAGTTTCCACGAGATCGAAAGTAGCAGACCCACAAACACCAAAACCGTGATTGAGGTAGTAAACATTCCGATGGCCGTACCAACTGCACTAGCAGTCCGACCAATCTCTCCGCCCAATCTATTAATTAAATCCCCGACTTTAGTTTTAGAGTAAAAATCTAAATCTACTTCTAACAACAACTGCAAGCCGGCTTCTCGCAAATCAAAAGTCAAAGATCGCGTCAGAGAAGTAGCTACTAAAGTATTGATATAACTCGCAACATTTTTTAAAAAAATTGCCAGCACAACCGCCCCGGTCATCAGCATTAAACGCTGATTTCCGGGCATTCCCTCAAAGGGATACATCAAAGTTTTAATTAGAGGTGGAGCACCACGCAGCTCGATCGCTTCCTCTAAAAAACTTAAAAGCACTGGTACAATCATAGTAGTGCTGATACCGTTAAATAAAGCGCCAGAAAAGCCCAGCATCACAGTTAAGAGAATCCTGCCGGGATATCGTCTGGCAAATTTTAGGAGTAGCTTATTGGCAGACATGAAGCATTCCCAGCTAAACAGTACGGCATCTCAAAATATTCTTTAATAACAGCCAGTTTTTCGTCCTCCCGCCAGTTGTTTTAAAATAACATTTACATATCTGCGATTATATCTGAAAGGATGGGTTTCATTGCTTGAATACTATATTTTTTTACACATCTTTCCCGAGCTTTCATTCCTTGTAAATTAGCCGCTGTCAAATTTTGAAATATCCATTGAATATTTTGTGAAATTTGAGCGGGAGAACTCGGATCGACTAAATAACCCGTTCCACCTAAAATTTCTGGAATATCCCCGACTCGCGTAGACAAAACAGGCTTAGCCATTGCCATGCCATCTGTCAGCTTGAGCGGAAACTGAGCCACGGCTGTGAGAGTTTCTCGCTGAGGAACAACGACAACATGAGCCGCCGCTACAACGGACGGCATCTTCTCCACTGGAAACCTTGGTAGTTTAATAATCCAACGCCCCCATTGTTTCACAAGTTTATCATCATAATCATCATAAGGACTCCCGCCGACGATCGCTAATTTTAAATCGGGCTCATTTAACTGTTCGAGGGCCATCAAAACATCCTCCACGCCTTTATGAGGTCGCGGTGCCCCCGGAAACATCAAAACTCTATACCCGGACAAGCCGTAACACTGTCTGCTCAATTCAGGATTGTATTTAGCAGGGTCGAACATTGCAGTATCCTTACCATTAGGCAAATATACACCACCAAAACGCTGTTTTAAAAACTCTGTATCAACGGTGACTGCATCAGCATTGTGAATGAGACTTTCCATCCACTTGAGATAGAGGGGATTATCTGGTTCTCTTAATTGACCGTTGTGTTTAAAAATATCTCGATAAAGTTGTTTGAAAGAGGGACGGTATTTCCATTCATCTCCGCCGTACCAGCTCAGTTCCCAGTCGTCTATATCTAAAATTATAAAGTGGCGAGTCGCCAGTTTTTTTAGCAGTGATAACCCAAAGCTTGTAGGTTTAGGTTTGATTGCATAAATAATATCCCCATCTATTTTTTTCCAAAGTTTTTGAGCATCCATTAAAAACCCCGGATAATTTTTACCCGGTATCGCACATACCGGGATATCTCTGGGAGGAGTAGCATACAATTCCTTGCCAAACTGAAATCCAACAACTTCTACATCACATTTAAGCTCTATCAAGACTTGAGCTAATAAAAAAGCACGAATTGCACCTCCTCCTGACAAATCGCTCACTACTAATGAAACTTTCACTGAGTATTTTGTTTAAAACATTTGTTTAATTTTCCGGCTTAACCGAGCTTTTGTCAAGGCGACGGGGACTCACGTACTCCCGACCACAGCAACCAGGTTTTTAACCAGGGCAAAGGGCAGCAACGAAGTATTTTGGTAAAAAAACACACTAATGAATCCAAGACTGTTATTCAGGCCAGCAATAATTCTTCTAGGTAAATTTTCGGATATGTAGAGGCTAATTTTTTTTACTTGGGGCGGATTTTTGTTGCTTTTAATGCAGTTTGCCAAGCAACTTTAATTATTTTAAACGCCAGGGATTGTTAAGTTGATTTGGTAAAAATACTTTAGCCGTGCGATCGACTATTCTAGTAAAGAGCGATCGCGTTACGTTTTTGGCGTACTGAGGACGGTAAGGATAAGTGCAGTGCATTACTTTAATCGGTTTGTCGATCGTATAAACATCTTTCCACTTATCCAAGTAGTTGTAAACCGGGGACAAAGTTGTCATTTTCGGTTTCACCGATTCAACAGCCGCCGCAAAAGCGCCCTGATCTTTCAATAGTAACACATTTTGATGCGCCACTACCATATCGAAATATTTCTTAAACTTTGTGAACAATTCCTGAGTTTTACTGCTTTTCGTAAAAGCGATAAATCCGCCATTGTATTGAATGCTATTTTCATTGAGTGGTAATCCTACTGATTGCAGAGTTGAGAGAATATCTTGCTTGACTCTCAATAAATTAGCAGCTTTTGCGATCGCAGGCTGCACGTCTTCTGTTACCAGCAAATCTACTTCATCAAGAAAATCAAATACCTCATATATTGGTGATAGCAAACAAATATCACAATCCATATAAATAGTTTTCTCAAATAAAGATTCCCCGTACAAAGCCAGCTTAGCTTGCCGCGACGCTAAAACTGAGTTTTCGTGAGACGGTGCAGGTTTCAATATGACATTTCCAAACACCTGAAGTAAAGGATATAAAATTAGAGGGACTCTATCTATTAAAATAATAATGGGTTCGCGGTGAAACTTCCTGACAGACGCCAGAAAATGAACGCAATCCTGGAAAGAGTAAAGACCGGTTAAAATAGTGATAAATCCCTTGGCTGCTAATTTATTTGAATTCATTGATTTACTTATTTACCGAGCGTGTGTCCACTCCCAAAAGCTCTCACTCCAGTTATCTCGATAGTGAAAAATTCCTTGCCATTCATAAAAATGTACAAAATCTTTCAGGTTAATTGTTTTATTGACATTTACGATCATGTAAAGAGGTTTATCTCCATAAAAAGAAGCCCACATAGTATAACTGCTAGGCGGCCCGACAACATAGTCGCACTCAGCCAGAGCATACATATCTTCAATTAAATGACCGCTGCCAAATCCACAGTTAAAATTATCAAATAAACTCTGCTTTTGCGGAAGATTAGAACAAATCAAAAACTTAATTTTTTTTCCTTCAAATAGCATTACCACATAATTCATGACTTGTAAATATTGCTCAGTTGTGTAAAAGTACCTCCCTTTTTGATGCTGAGCATAATCCCCTTGGCGGATGTGAATTCCGACGAGCATATCAGAGTTATTTTTTAAATTCAATATCAAACGATCTACATTGATTCTATATCGCTCTAATGGTTCAAAGTAGGCTCTAATCGGGTCGGCATACTTGTGTAACTTGGAAACATCTTCTACAAACCAGCCATCTCGAAACAGCCAGCCTTGAAAACAAACTATTGAGCCCTGCTTGATTTGTTCTATATCCTGATATTTTAGCCAGCTAAAAGGTTCTTTTCGGGTTATTTCTTGCGTTTTTAATATTTTTTTATTGCTTAAATACTTAATAAAATTATAATATTTATTTCTGACAAAGTTGTTGCCTGCTGCGGTAAAACATGGAGGAGGATAACAACACAAAAAATCCCCCGCGGTTCCCACAAATAATTCTGCATATTCGTCAAAAGCAGGATTGAGAACAGTCAAATTATGCTCGATCGCCCAAGCAATGAAATTAGCAAAAAGCAGCAGTCGATTTCCGAGTTGCCCCGACTTAGCAGATATTATTAGCATATTGTATTTTTGGGGCGGGCGGGAAGCCCACCCCACAACAATTTAATCAAAATTTGCTGTAATTGTAAGGTGTGCAATGCCCACCCTACATACTAAGAGCTGTGGCGTTTTTGGTGCCACTGCCAAGCATGGGAGATAATGTTCTTAATGTCGGGATATTCTGGAGACCAACCCAAGGTTTTGATGGCTTTCTCGCTGCTGCCAACCAAAGCAGGCGGGTCTCCAGGACGGCGTTCGCACTCAACAGCTTTAATCTCTTTTCCCGTCACTTGACGAGCCGTTTCTATCACCTCTTTCACCGAAAACCCGCCGCCATTGCCTAAATTAAAGAAATCAGATTTGCCACCCTTGAGCAAATATTCTAATCCCAAAATGTGAGCAGATGCCAAATCGTTAACGTGAATGTAATCCCGAATGCAAGTACCGTCAGGAGTATCGTAATCCGTGCCAAAAATCGAGATCGAATCTCGTTTCCCCAAAGCAGCGAACAACACCAGCGGAATCAAGTGAGTTTCTGGATTGTGATCCTCTCCTAACAACCCATTAGGATCGGCCCCAGCCGCGTTAAAATATCGGAAACAAACAGACTTGAAATCGTACGCAGCGTCAAAATCAGACAAAATCCGCTCTACCATTAACTTAGTAGCACCGTAGGGATTGATCGGGTTTTGCGGGTGGTCTTCGGTGAGCGGAATTTTCTGCGGTACGCCGTAAGTCGCGCAAGTAGAAGAAAACACAAATTTCTTCACCCCAGCAGCGATCATTGCTTCCAAAAGCGTAATAGTGCCGATGACATTGTTGCGATAATATTTAGCTGGGTCGGTAACAGATTCGCCTACGTAAGCGTAAGCAGAAAAGTGCATGACAGCATCAATCTTGTGCGAAGCAAACAAGTTGTCTAGGAGAGTGCGATCGTTCGTGTCGCCAACTACTAACTCCACCTGCAAAGCCCGATCTACTAAATCTTTGTGACCGTAAACTAAATTATCCAAAATCACCACACCGTAACCTGCGTTTTTCAGCGCTAATACCGCGTGAGAGCCAATATATCCAGCTCCGCCTGTCACCAAAATAGTTTGTTTTTCTGCACTCATTTTCTTCTGCCTGTTTTTGTAGCTGGGATTGCCAATAGCCTTGTTAATTTGAGACTTCCACATCTGATGCTTTTACACTCCGCGTGAGCCGGAGAATTAAAGCGAAATATATAGGCTTTGCTGTGCGAGACGAGAAGATCGCACTCCTAAAAAACGCTTTTTACACTCCAGATAGATGCTGACTGTGCAAGTCTTTCTATTCAATCGATAAACTTGAGGCGACCAATTTGGATATAATCAAATATGCGATTAATCTGATGTCGATCCTCTTCTGAAATTTTATCATCTGACAGGATAGCCGAAGTCAAAACTAAATGTTCCCGGCGAGTTATCTTACCAGACGCTACAATCCGATCGACTTTTTGAGAAATTGTTAAGTTCGATTTGTTGTGAGATGTTCGCATTTATTCGATCGCTTTTACGCTAAAATAATTAAAGTGGATTGCAGTTCTTGACCAAAAAATATTGCGTACCCAACTGTAAATCACTTGGATCGATAGCTGGATCGATAGCAGAAATAACGTATCAGAGTTTTACTTCCCAAGATAGATATGCGGACTTAATAAATCTGCAATCAGCCTTCGGATAGCGTTCAGACTAACTTAATTATATAATATTTTTCCGAGAGAGGCACTTTTCTATGCAGGTTTATCGGCTTCCGGTACTGTTCGACAATTACATTTTCTTGCTGCACGACCCCGATCGCCACACAGCAGCAGTCGTCGATCCAGCACGGTCGCAGCCAGTATTAGAGCAACTGCAAGCACTCGGAGCCGAATTAACCGCAATTTTCATTACCCACCACCACAGCGACCACATAGGTGGCAATCAGGAACTGATCGATCGCTTTCCCCAAATTAAAGTTTACGGCGGCGCAGAAGATAGAGGCAGAATTCCCGGACAGCAAGTGTTTTTACAAGCGGGCGATCGAGTTTCTTTTGCCAACAGAACCGCCGAAGTCTTCTTCGTACCCGGCCACACAAAAGCTCACATCGCCTACTATTTCCCCCCCAGCAACCCCAGCGAAACCGGCGAATTGTTCTGCGGCGACACCTTATTTGCCGGAGGCTGCGGCAGGCTCAAAGAAGGCACTCCCGCCCAAATGTTAGCCTCTTTGGGGCAACTGCGAAACTTGCCCGACAATACCAGAGTTTGGTGCGCCCACGAATACACGCTGAACAACCTGCAATTTGCCTTGAGTGTGGATGGCGACAATCCCGATTTACAGCAGCGCTTCGCCGAAGTCAAGGAAGCGCGGAGTCGATCGCAACCTACAATACCATCATCGATCGGCCTCGAAAAAAGCACAAACCCATTTTTGCGCTGGGACTTTCCCAAGATCCAATCAGCCACCAACACCCGCGATCCAGTGCAAACCTTCGCTCGATTGCGCGGCATGAAAGACCAATTTTAACTTTAACGTTTTTGTTGTTTTAGGTAACTCTTAAACTTGAGTATCGGTTCGCTCAACCACCTGTCAAGTCTTTTGTATTTTACGTTAAAGCTCGACAGCCCCTTAAACTTATTTGGGATTTTTTCCAGTTCGTCCTTAAACGGTGTCTGAGACAACATATCAAGCCATAATTGATTGGGGGCATTGCTTTCCCACGGTTTCGGTCTTGACATAAAGTGCATCACTTTACTTGACATATCATCAGTCTTGTGGTTGTTCCATCTTTGGTCTAATTGCTTCCACCTTCCCACTAAAACTGAATTTAATGCACCTTGATCGCGATCGCCCCAAACGTGGGTTCTAGCATTTTGGAGCAACTTTTCCGACAGTTGCTCTTCCTCCCAAACCTTCATGTTGTAAACTAAAACACCACTGTTGAAATAAGGGTTTCGATCTTGATAATTGTTGGGATTTCCCCAGGTGTTGGCTGCGGCTGCTATCGGCAGAGTTTGAAAATCTAGGTTCCACAGCGGCTTTAAGCTGCCCAGAACGATCGTATCGCTGTCGAGCCAAATCAGCCTTTCTGTTTCTTTAGTATATTTTCGCGGCTCCAATTTAACGTAAGGAAGTTTAGAGCCTGATACCGAAAGAAGTTGGTCGTAATTAGATTGCAATTCTTGCCATTCAATCTGGTATTTGCAGCAATTCTGTAACTGTTCCTTTTCCGGTGAATATATCCTGGTAGATACAACGCTAATTTTGACCTGCTCCTCCCCAGATTGGCTAACATTCAGATCTACAGACTTGAGAAGTGCTGCTAACCCGAGAATATAGGTGCGATCGGCTGCTGTGAATATGTGCATAGGATTAAGTTTGTGAGATGAACGGCAAAGGTAACACAAACGTTGGGAATTGAGGAAGTATGCGACCCTGTATTGAGGTAAATGCGATCGCCCATTTACCGTTGAGACGAACAAAATATTGCCTAAATTTCCGGTTAGATTTACACAAACAGACGGGGATTCTAAGTAGTTAGCCGCAAATAAAGTTTACAAGGTAACAGAATGTAAGGCGGGCATAACAAGAGCGATTGCTTCGTTTCACTCGCTGCGAGAGAGGGGTTATGTATTTGCAAGCTTCCTCTACTTATTTATCTGTGTGCAAGTACCATCTGTTCGCACCCGAAAACGAGCAACAGCCATTGGTAATATGCAGCAACGCGAAAAATAATGAGACAGACTAACCTGCCATCTGAAACAGCCAGAAAATTCCCCGTCGCCTGTGCTGAATCCCGCAACTGGTTCAGACGTGGGACTCTACGATAAAATAAATTGTCTAGAGATCGATATTACCGCACAACGATCGACATCCATCTTAGGTTTGAAGTGTCACCCTGCTCAAATCACAAGTTCCTCTGGTTATTTCCCTATTATCGATCGCGATTGGCTTGGCCAAAAGTAAAATGAGCGTTGTTAGAAACCGATGCAAAACCCACGCAATACTGAACCCCAACCAAAAATGGACCCATCTGTTTCAACGGATTCTAACAAAGTGTTCTACCCAGCCGCGCCTTTGCCAACCGATGTAGGGATGCTTCTGCAATTGGCAGACGGTAGCATTCAGGGCTGCAATTGTCACGCCCAGGATCTGTTGGGGATGACAGCAGAACAGATGCTCTTATGCACTTCAATCAACAGTCGGTGGCAGACTGTGCGTGAAGATGGCTCGGATTTTCCCGGCGAGACGCATCCGGCGATGGTGGCGCTGCAAACCGGGCAACCATGTTTAAATGCCATCATGGGCTTTTATCGGCCACAGGGAGAATTGATTTGGTTGACGCTCAATTCTCAACCTTTATTTCAGGGAGATCGATCGACTCCCTATGCGGTAGTAACAACCTTCACTCCTATCGCTCAACCTCAGCCCGAACCAGTCTGTAATGCGCCCGCGCCACAACTGTCAGACACCCTCGAAAGTATTTCCGACGGGTTCTTTGCTTTGGATCGAGACTGGCGATTTACCTACCTCAATTCGCAAGCGGCGCGGTGGCTGAATCGACCCTCGAAAGATTTGATTGGCCACAGCATTTGGGAAGAGTTTCCCGAATCAGTGGGCAGTTTGTTTGAGCAGGAATATCGCCACGCCGCCACCTTCCAAGTTACAGTTAGTTTTGAATCTTTTTATCCGCCACTTAATGCTTGGTATGCGGTACGAGCTTATCCCATCCCATCGGGACTTGCCGTTTATTTTCAAGATGTAACCGAGCAGAAGGCAGCTCGGGCTGCTTTTGTTAAACAAGCGCAAACAGTGCAGCAACAACTAGCAGAAATCGAGGCGATTTATGCTAGCGCGCCGATCGGACTTTGCTTCCTTGATACTGAGTTGCGGTTTGTGCGCCTCAACGATCGCCTCGCAGAAATTAACCGAGTTCCAGCCGCCGCCCACATCGGCAAAACATTGCGCGAAATCTTGCCAGAAATGGCAGATGATTTAGAGCCGCTTTACCGACAAGTTATTGAAACTAAAGTTCCACTTCAACAGCTCGAAGTTCGCAGGACGAACTCAGCACAGCCGGGAGTCGAACAGGATTGGCTGTTGAGTCTCTATCCGCTGAAAGCCGAGGACGATCGCGTTTTGGGCGTGAATGTGACGGTGCATGAAATTACCGAACGCAAAGCTACCAAAAAAGAAATTCAACGGCTCAACCAAGAACTAGAGCGACGAGTTAATGAACTGCAATCGATACTTGATGCTGTACCCGTCGGTATTACGATCGCCGACGACCCACAGTGTCAAGTAATTCGTGCTAATCGGTTTGCCCAGTCGATGTTGATAGTGCCGCCCGATACAAATGTTTCTGGAACCGGAGAGCAAGCTGCAGCCCTTCCGTTTAGACGATTCCGCAACGGAGAAGAAATTCCCGGAGAACAACTGCCGATGCAACTGGCCGTGGCTTCCGGCGTCCAAGTGCGAGATATGGAAATTCAAATGGTGCGCGAGGACGGGGTTGCCTTTGATTGGTTGGTGAATGCGGTGCCGTTATTTGACGAGCAGGGTGCAGTTCGTGGCTGTGTGGCGGCGTTTATGGATATTAGCGAGCGGAAACAAGCTATTGCTGCTTTGCGCCGCTCTGAGGAACGCTATCGCACTTTGTTTGAGTCCCTAGACGAAGGTTTTTGCATCATCGAAATGCTGTTTGACGCCAACGAAAAGCCGATCGATTACCGCTTTTTGGAAGTCAATCCGGCCTTCTTGAAACAAACCGGACTCGAACAACCTGCGGGTAAAACGGTGCGGCAGCTCGTTCCGGATCTCGAAGATTATTGGTTTGAGATGTACGGCAAAGTCGCGCTGACGGGGGAGTCCTTGCGCTTCGAGCACGGCTCGGAAGTCATGAACCGCTGGTTCGAGGTTTTGGCGTTCCGCACTCCTGAGCCACACAGCCGAAAAGTCGCCTTACTTTTCAAAGAAATCAGCGATCGCAAACAATCAGAGAATCGGTTGCGGCAACAGGAAGAACAACTGCGGCTGTTCGTTAAACATTCGCCTGCGGGGGTGGCGATGTTTGACCGCCAGATGCGGTATATGCTGGTGAGCGACCGCTGGCTATCAAGTTACGGGCTCGGCGATCGAAACATTGTGGGTCGATCGCACTACGACATCTTTCCCAATTTGCCCGATAGTTTCAAACAAATCCACCAGCGCTGTCTGGCGGGAGCAGTCGAACTCTGCCAAGAAGATCTGTTTCCCCGCCCTGATGGCTTAATCGACTGGGTGCAGTGGGAAATTCACCCTTGGCGAACCAATACCAATGAGATTGGCGGCATCATGATTTTTTGCGAAATCATCACCGATCGCAAAAACGCTGAACTCGCGGTGCTAGCGGCCTCCCAGCAAGTCAGCAATATTATAGAAAGTATTACTGATGCCTTTATGGCTATCGATTCACAATGGCGCTATACCTACGTTAATACCACAGCAGAAAAACTGCTTTCTCGCTCTCGATCGGACTTGCTAGGTCGATCGATCTGGGAGGTATTCCCCGCCGAGAAAGAATCCAATTCGAGGGCATATCAAGAATTTCATCGAGTCGTTAACGAGCAAGTTTCTGTCAAGTTTGAAGAGTTTTCGCCGTCGCTCCAAATGTATATAGAAGTGAGCGCCTATCCAGCCGCCGAAGGATTTACGGCTTATTGGAGCGATATTAGCGATCGCAAACGCACTGAAGAAGAACTGCGGCAAAAGAATGCAATTTTGAATTTGATTAACGAGTCAGCGCCCACGCCAATTTTTGTCAAAGATCGAGAAGGACGGATTATTTATGCAAATCCAGCCACGCTGGACGTACTGGGCAAACCTGCTGCTGAAGTAATTGGGCGGCGCGATCGCGATTTATACCCAATAGCAGAACTTGGAGCCACAGTCACTGACAACGATCGGCGCATTATGGAATCCGGACAAACAGAAGTCGTCGAAGAATCTCCCGATGGCATTCGGACATTTGTGTCAATGAAAGCTCCCTACCGCGATGGGGCCGGAGAAGTCATCGGCTTGATTGGCATCTCCAACGACATCACAAATCGCAAACGAGCAGAAGTCGCCATGCAAGAACAAACTAAGTTATTGCAAGTAATCATTGACAGCATTGGTGATGGTTTGATTTTGGCTAACCAACAAGGGGAGTTTGTGTTGTTTAACCGAGCCGCCGTGGGGATATTCGGTCAGCTATCGAATGAAAAATCTTGTGAGGAATGGTCGAGCACTTACGGACTTTTTATGACTGACAAAAAAACCCTCTTTCCCGACGCTGAACTACCTCTAGCCAGAGCAATCAAAGGTGAATATGTTAATGATGTAGAGGTATTTGTCCGCCGCGAAGATTCCGAAGATCGCTGGATCAGTATCAGCGGTTATCCGGTAGTTGATACTAGCAGCGAAATCAAAGGCGGAGTGATTGTCTGTCGGGATATCACAGAACGCAAACAAGCCGAAGCAGCGCTGCAAGAAAGCGAAGAACGATTCCGCAATATGGCTAACAATGCTCCTTTTATGGTATGGGTAACAAACTCCACAGGCTACTGTAGTTTCCTGAGCCAAACCTGGTATGACTTCACAGGTCAAACTGAGGAAATAGGTTTGGGATTGGGTTGGGTAAACGCGCTGCATCCAGAAGACCGAGAATACGCCAAGAACGCATTTTTGACCGCCAACGAACGCCAGGAATCTTTCCGCGTGGAATATCGCATCAGGCGTAAGGATGGCGGATATTCTTGGGCGATCGATGCGGCTGCTCCCAGATTTTCCGAAAGCGGACAATTTGAGGGTTATATCGGCTCTGTTATCGACATTACAGAGCGCAAACAAGTGGAAACCGAGCGCGATATGGTTCTGCAATTAGAACAAACGGCCCGCGCGGAAGCGGAACGAGCTAACCGCATTAAAGACGAGTTTCTGGCGGTGCTTTCTCACGAGTTGCGATCGCCCCTGAATCCGATTTTAGGCTGGTCGCAACTGCTCGTCGGCGGCAAGCTGAAGGCGCATCAAACTGCCAAGGCTTTTGAGACGATCGAGCGTAACGCCAGACTACAATCTCAACTAATCGAAGACTTGCTTGACGTGTCTCGGATTCTGCAAGGAAAACTCACATTGAATGTTGCTCCGGTGAATCTGGCAACCATTATTCCGTCTGCGGTGGAAACCGTGCAATTAGCAGCAGAAGCTAAAAAAATTCAAATTAAAATTATTTTAAATCCAGATGTCGGCCAAGTTGTAGGCGATACAAGTCGCTTGCAACAAATTGTGTGGAACTTGTTATCAAACTCGGTGAAATTCACGCCCGAAGGCGGTCGAGTTGAAGTTCGATTAGAGCAAGTCGAACACCAAGCTCAAATTCAAGTCACAGACACTGGTAAAGGCATTACTCCCGATTTCTTACCTTATGTTTTTGACCATTTTCGACAAGAAGATGGCGCCACAACTCGTAAATTTGGTGGCTTGGGACTGGGATTGGCGATCGTCCGCCAACTGATCGAACTTCACGGCGGAACGGTGTTTGCAGAAAGCGCCGGAGAAGGTCAAGGAGCGACGTTTACGGTGAGATTACCGCTATTAAATGATGGTTCTAGAAGGCAGGGGGAGGAAGAACGTCATGGGGATGCTTGTCCCGATATGCCATCCTTGCCACTAGCTGGATTGAGAATTTTGGTGGTAGATGATGAGCTCGACTCGCGAGATTTTGTCGCTTTCGTGCTTGAGGAAGCGGGTGCAGAGGTGATTTCCCTGTCATCTGCTGCTGAGGCGCTAGAGTCGATCGAACAAACTGCACCGGATTTGCTCGTCAGCGACATCGGAATGCCCCACATGGACGGATATATGTTGATAAATCGCATCCGCACTCAGCTTGCGCCTGAGTATCGGCAGTTGTTGGCGATCGCGTTAACGGCTTATGCTGGAGAAGGGAACCAGCGCCAAGTTTTGCAAGCCGGATTTGACAAACACTTAGCCAAGCCGATCGATCCGACCCAGTTAGTTGCTACTGTAGCGCGATCGATCGTCCAGCGCCTTGAAAATAAAGCCTGAGTGTTCTGTAAGATCTTGCACTGTAGTTGATTTGGCTCATTACAGCACCCCGGTTTTGCGTAATTTCAAACTGAATTTACCCGTTAAAAATATTATCCCTGTTTCTTCCCTCGAACCTCGAATCTCAACATCCATCCGTTAAATCCGTTAAATCCGTTACATCCGCTACATAATCCGTTGCCGAACTTCCTTCTCCCTTGCGATCGCCCCTCAAACTTCGCTATTATAAAAAGTTGCAGTTAAAACCCCACAACCCACGATCATGGCCAAGCGCGTCCAATTAGTTTTAAATAAAGATGTCAGCAAACTCGGTAAAGCTGGCGACGTAGTAGAAGTAGCCCCAGGTTACGCCCGCAACTACCTAGTACCCCAAGGAATGGGATTTAGAGCCACTCCTGGCATTCTCAAGCAAGCAGAACGCCGCCGTGAAGAAGAAAGACTGCGCCAGCTAGAGCTCAAGCAGCAAGCTGAAGTCCGCAAAACCGCCCTCCAATCGGCTGGGCCTTTTATCATCTCCAAGCAAGTTGGCGAAGCTGACGCGATTTTTGGTACTGTCACCAACCAAGAAGTAGCAGAACTGATTTTCAACTCTACCAGTCAAGAAGTCGATCGGCGCGGCATCACTCTGCCCGAAATTCGCCAAACTGGTACCTACAAAGCTGAAATCAAACTACACGCAGAAGTTACCGCCGAAGTTGATATTCAAGTTGTTCCGATGTAATTAAGAGTCATCAGTCATCAGTCATCAGTCATTAGTTGTTAGTCATTAGTCATTAGCTAACAACTAAGCACTGCTAACTTGCAAAGTGAGTTACGCTAACTTACACATTGAGAACTGATTACTAATAAGTGGCCACTAATAACTAATGACTGAGAAATATTGACTAATGAGCGATTTGATGCCGACAAATATAGAGGCAGAAGAAGCAATTTTGGGCGGGATTTTAATTGACCCAGAAGCTATTTCCCGAATTGCCGAACTGCTGCGGCCGGAGTTTTTTGCCATCACCGCTCATCAAGTCATTTATCGATCGGCATTAGGGCTATTTTTACAGGGTCAACCTACCGATTTAATGACGGTAACAACGGCACTAACCGACCGCAACCAGTTAGAGCAAGTAGGAGGACTAACTAAATTAGCACAATTAGTCGATCGCACAGTTTCCGCAGTCAACATCGACCAATATGCAGTTTTAGTTGAAGACAAATATCAGCGCCGCAAATTAATCGAAGCTGGCAACAACATAGTACAATTAGGTTACGAGACGGCAACACCGCTAGAAACAGTCTTAGACCGCGCCGAACAAGAAATTTTCAGCATAACTCAAGAACGTCCGCAACAGGATTTAGTGTCGATCGGCGAAACACTCAACCAAACATTTCAAGACCTAGAAAATCGCAATGAAGGCCTGACACTTCCCGGCATTCCCTGCGGTTTCTATGACTTAGATGCGATGACAGGAGGCTTTCAGCGCTCGGATTTAATCATCGTTGCGGCCAGGCCGGCGATGGGCAAAACGGCCTTTTGTACCAATATCGCCCACCACATCGCCGCCGGACAGCAAAAATTTCCCGTTGCCGTTTTCAGCTTAGAAATGTCGAAAGAACAGCTAGTGCAGCGTATCCTGTCCAGTGAAGCCAAAATAGAAAGTAACAGGTTGCGATCGGGTAGAATCAGTCAAAACGAATGGGAACCAATCAGTACAGCCATTGGGAATTTATCAGAACTACCGCTGTTTATTGACGATACTCCCAATATTACCGTCACAGAAATACGATCGAAAGTCCGCCGCCTCCAAGCAGAACAAGGCGGAACCCTAGGATTAGTCTTGCTAGATTACCTGCAATTAATGGAAGGTACCAGCGACAACCGCGTGCAAGAACTATCTCGAATTACCAGAAGTCTTAAAGGTTTAGCCCGCGAACTCAACGTGCCGATTATTGCCTTATCTCAGTTGAGTCGGGGTGTGGAAGCGAGGACAAACAAGCGGCCGATGATGTCTGATTTACGCGAAAGCGGATCGATCGAGCAAGACGCAGATTTAGTAATTATGCTCTATCGCGATGAATATTACAACCCTGATTCGCCCGATCGCGGAATTGCAGAAGTAATTATTACCAAACACAGAAACGGCCCCACAGGAATCATCAAACTATTATTTGACGCCCAATATACCTGCTTTCGCAATCTGGCATCTCCGAAGCGATCGTAAATCAACCAGGAAATACACAGAAACCCGGTTTCTTAATAAAAAAACCGGGTTTCTAAACACCGTAAAAGTTTTACGTTGAATTAGATTGAGCTACCTAGCCAGCGATTTTCAACAATTCCACATCAAAAATCAGCGTAGCATTAGGAGGAATGACTCCGCCCGCACCGCGAGCACCGTAACCGAGTTCAGGGGGAATAATCAACTGGCGGCGGTCTCCAACTTTCATCGTACCGACACCTTCATCCCAACCCTTAATTACTTGACCCACGCCAATTTTGAACTGAAAAGGAGAATTGCGATCGCGCGAACTGTCAAACTTCGTGCCATCCTCCAAAGTCCCAGTGTAGTGTACCACAACCGTCTGCCCGGTTTTTGGAGTCGCCCCATTACCCTCTTTCAATTCAACATATTTCAGACCTGAATCTGTGGTGACAGTTTTATCAGTATTATCAGTCATGTCATTGCCAGCGATAGTAGCTGGTACCTCCGGTAAAGTAGCATCAGCTACTAGCAAGTTATTTTCATTCAAAGACTGTGCTGACAACTTCTCAATAACAGTCTCTGGTAAAAGATTATTCAATTCGGCTGCAACTGCTTGGGACCCAGAACCGCCCATTTGAGCGACTATCAAAAACACAAAGCAAACCAGCATTACCCCCAAGCTGACTAGAACTCCTCGCAAAATTAACCCTCCTAATACTTTTAACCGCGATATCTCAGATATCTAAGACATCTAGTACAACAAGAACTACCAAATGTTATCTGAACTTTTCCACCAAAAAACGGCAGGTTCCAGATAATTTTAAAGGCAAAAGTATGAAGTCAGAATGTTTGTAATTCTACATAAGTGGCTTCTACATAAGTGCCTTTTTTAGGCTTCTGCCTTTGGGTGACAATTTTATCACAAGATAGCAGCGAACTCCTCGCGGGCGTTAGCGAAGCCCTCGAAGAGGATCGACCTCAGCGCCAGTTACGGTTTTCTAAATCCCGCATCTGACGTTCCAAACGATCGAGCCTTCCCCGCAACTCATCCATTTCGGACTGTCGGGGAACTCCCATATCTTGCAGCATATTCCGTAGTTGCCGCTGCAACTGCGTATCCCAATTTCCCTGTTCAGACTTGAGGTGCTCCGTCATGTCATCGACAAAGGTTTTGGCTTGCTCAGGATTGATTTTGCCATCTTTAACCCATTGCTCGCTGACTTCCTGCAATTTCTCTGCCACCAGGGAGGTAGTACCAATGCCCAGCATTACCAGTTGTTTGAGTAAGTTGCTATTGTTATCCATAGATTTTTCCTAATGTTTGCCCTTTCATACCCGAGCGGCTCAGGTCGCCTGCTGTCGCTGCGAAACCATCTGTAAACTTAAAGTTACATCAGCGCACACCTACCTTTCTATTTTGGAGCATCCAGCCGCCTGATGGCGAGCCGATCGCGCTAATCGGCGTTCGGAAAACCCGCTAATGAGCCTACCCACCACATTACCCCATAACCCTGCTGTCTATGCCTGATTGCCCCCGCTGTCACCAACCTGTAGACGCCCAAGCCCTCGCCTGTCCACACTGCAAAATTCCCCTCAAAGCTTTCGGTCATCCGGGTATCCCTCTTTATCGATCAAAACCCGAAGAATTTCTCTGCCCTACCTGTATTTATCACGAAGACGACACTTGCAACTACCCGCAGCGTCCCTTTGCCAAAGAATGCACGCTTTATCACGATCGAGCTGAGCCACTTGTGCCACAGACGAGCCATTACATCAGCAGCGGCTGGCCGCAATCAATCAAAAATTGGTGTCAGCGCCATCTCGTTTGGTTAGCTTTATTAGCTTTAATTATTATTAGCATTGCTGTGTCGATTTAATCTCACATCTTGCACCATTTTCAAGAACAGGCTTATTGACAATGGTGCAACATCTCTGTTCACTCGGATTGTACAAAGCCTAGAATAGAGATATCTCTGTTAATCTGGGTTGCTCTATTATTCTCTAAATTATTCATGAGTTACGTATTCGGCATCGACGGCGGCGGCACTAAAACTATCTGCCTTTTAATGGATGACAACCACCTTGTTTTAGGACGGGGTGAAGCAGGGCCGTCAAATTATCAAACCCTGGGAATTGAGACAGCAAAACAATCCATCCAATTGGCGATCGAACGAGCAGTTCTGTCCGCTCAGGTCGAGGCTGTAGGCAATCTCAACATAGAAGCAATTGGTTTGGGACTAGCAGGCGTCGGGCGTCCAAAAGATCGCGAAATAGTGCAATTTGTAGTGCAGAACTTGCAGTTGACAAATACTTTACCAGTAACCCGATCGTTCTTGCCCAGGAATATAGTAATTTGCAGCGACTGCGCGATCGCACTTGCTGGCGGTACAGGTCATCCGGTGGGTATCGCCGTTATTTCAGGAACCGGTTCGATTGTTTTCGGGCAAAACCGTCACGGGAAAACTAAACGAGTCGGCGGTTGGGGATATATTTTAGGCGATGAAGGCAGCGGATATAACATCGCCCTTCAGGGTTTGCAAGCTGCTTTGAAATTCTATGACGGACGCGAAGATTTTACCCTGCTTGCCGAAAAATTTCAAAAGCATTTAGGCCTCAATAACCTAGAAGAATTGGTAGAAGTCGTTTACGGGCGCGGTTGGGGAGTCAAAGAAATTGCAACTTTAGCACCAATAGTCGATCGAGCCGCAGCAGAGGGCGATCGCGTCGCTGACGGCATTATCAATAATGCTGTGGCAGAATTAACCTATTCAACAAAAATAGCCATTTCAGCGCTATTTAACCAAACAGAAGAATTTGAAATTGTGCTCGTAGGAGGTGTGTGGGGCGGCGAGGCAAATTGCCGAGGTCGGTTTGAAGCTGCAATAAGTGCGACCGCCCCAAAAGCTAAGGTAATCTCGCCCCGATACGAACCAGCTTTCGGTGCAGGATTGTTAGCCTTAAACGCTCTCAACAATTAATTGTTGACTGTTGACTGTTGAATGCTGACTTTTGACTATCTTCCTTATCTTCCCGATAGCCCCTGTATTGCCGATTTTCTCGATTTTTCCAAATTTTCAACTTCTGGATTATCGACCTTATCTTCCCAACTGGTAGAATTCCAGCCTGCCATAATCAAAACATCAGATGAATGCGAAACCAGAAACAAATTTAGCAGTAGTGCGTTCCTAAGTAAACAAAAACCGAAACAAGGAGACAATTTATATGATTACTTCTCAAAAATGGCGTTCAGCAACAGCAGCAATCCTCGCACTGGGCATTACAGTGGGAACCAGCGCGCCGCTGGTGGTAGCTAATCCTGCAGAAGCTCAACAACGAATTTCCCAATTTGATAGCATCCGCATTCCCTCGGGCAGTGTAATTCCAGTTAGCTATGAAAAAGACAAAATAGTTGTCACCCGCGAAGAAACTGCACCTTTAACTTTAACTGTAGCGCAAGACATCCGCACACCTCAAGGCAGAGTATTAATCCCCAGAGGCAGCCAGATAGTCGGGGCACTGCAACCTGTCAGAAGAGGCAATCAAAGTGGTACTCAATTTGTTGCCAGAGAGTTAGTTATCAGCCGCCGCCAACGCTATCGGATTGACGGAAATTCAGGAATTATTACCAGAACCGAAAGAGTCCAAAAAGGTGCTGGCACAGGTTCAGTAGCCCAAGGTGCAGCTTTGGGTGCAGCAGCAGCAGCAGCACTCGCAGGCATTACCGGCGACAAAGCCATCGCCACGGAAGAAGTATTAGGAGGCGCTGGGATCGGCGCTTTAGCTGGAGTATTGTTGGGGCGGCGCAGCGTTGACGTACTCGTGATTCGCCCGGAACAAGATTTAGCAGTAAGATTGCGATCGGACATCGTACTCCGGTAATATTGGAATCTTCGGATTAATTATTTGCAGTAAAACATTGTCGATCGCTAACTTGTGGTCTCCCGATAATTGGCTAGGCATACTGTTAAGGTTGTGCCTAGCCATGTTTGTTGGCGGAATTATTGGATGGGAGCGCCAACTCAGAAACAAACCAGCGGGATTGAGAACTCATATGCTAGTTAGTATGGGTTCTGCACTGTTTGTTTTAATGCCGCTGGCAATGGGTAAAAATGAAAACGGAGGAGATGCTGTAGCGCGGGTAATTCAAGGCATTGCTGCCGGGATTGGGTTTTTGGGAGGCGGAGAAATCATGCGGCAAAATCAGCAGGAAAGAGGCAAACCGGAAGTTCACGGGCTTACCTCTGCCGCCGCTATTTGGGTATCAGCAGCTTTAGGAACTGCGGCAGGATGCGGGTTGTGGCAACTGGCATTAATTGGCGCTTTAATGTCGCTGTTTGTTCTGAGAGTAATTAAAGAGTTAGAGCGTCGGAGTCGTAGGAAATAGTCTCATTGAGTATATTCAATTTGGCAAAATAACCTTACAATGTTGCTAGTAACGCCGCAATTACCAACTCGTTTGATGAATCTTCACTACTAACCAATTTGATTGCGGTTAATCGAGGGTAAATAATATTAGTTTTTTCATACCAAGTCGAGTTAATCACTTATCATAAATTGTTGGCTATCCTCCCCGCCAGACCTGTCAATGTATTGAAAAAGTAGCTCAAACCTATCATAATAAGGAGTGCAACCGGAATTGATATATAGCAATCCTATATGAATTGTGAAAAGGCATCAAATTTTTTCAAGTTAGGAAAATTGAAAAGATTATATTTAGCAAACAATTGAAATAAAAGATTAATAATATTAATTTTTTTGACTAAACGATAAAACATCCCGATCAAACTTTTTAATTGAAACCATATTGCTTCAATTGGATTTTCTTCGGGTGCATAAGGGGCAAAAAGTTCACAAGTAATTTTCCATTCCAAAGGGGCTAGTCCTTCATTTTGTTTTGCTAAAAATTTCCGCCTATTCTCTCCGGTATGATGCCTGATTTCATCCCAAAATATTAACAATCTTTTTCCGACATTTCTTTTGTAAATTTTCGACAACTTTGACAGTATTTTCTCCATTCCCCCTTGAATACTTGGCGACAATTAAATCTGGCTCTAACAAATTTAATGCACCATAATAAGTTTGCCTATCTTTATAATTATTAATTGGTATTTCCACGCGTTCTTTTGACTTTCCCCATCCTTCACCTACAATGTCTCCTCCATTAAATGGCAGGGTAAGCTCATCTAATTTGGTATAAATTGTACTTGACAATGACTCAAATGAGTGTTCTTAAGTCAAGTCGCTAT
>NZ_JAUBQU010000179.1:0-8504 GCF_036701435.1 Microcoleus sp. Pol12A5 | reverse complement strand
TTGGGCGGGACGGGGGATGCTGCTGAACTGGCGGCAAGAGCGTCTCAAATTGCTGAAATTGAGGTGGTATCTTCGCTGGCAGGACGCACTCAACAGCCTTTTACCCCAAAAACGGGTACGGTGCGGATTGGAGGGTTTGGTGGGGCGACTGGGCTGGCGGCCTTTTTGCTCGATAGCCCGATCGACTTGTTGATTGATGCTACTCATCCGTTTGCGGCTCAGATTTCTGCTAATGCTGCTGTTGCTGCTGCTGAGTGTAATGTGCCGTATTTGATGCTGGTGCGTCCTGGTTGGGAGAGGGTGGAGGGCGATCGCTGGATTGAGGTTGCGGGCCACTCGGAGGCTGCAAGGGCTTTATTAGGGCAGTCTCAGCGGGTGTTTCTGACTATTGGCAGGCAGGAATTGGCTGCTTTTGCTGGTTTGGATGCTATTTGGTTTTTGATGCGGGCGATCGATCCTCCGGCACTCAATTCTCCTATTCCTAATGGTAAATTGTTGTTAGCAAGGGGGCCTTTTTCATTGGAAGATGAGCGTCAATTATTATTAGAATATCAGATTGATACGATTGTTAGTAAAAACAGCGGGGGCGGTGCTACTTATGCGAAAATTGTGGCGGCTAGGGAACTGGGAATTCCGGTGGTGATGGTGCAGCGGCCGCCGATTGCCGATGTTGAAAAGGTTGCTGATGTGGAAGGGGCGATCGCTTGGTTAGTTAAGCAGTTATCAGGACTTTGGTAACTTGGTGTTCTATTAGCGGAACCATGATTTCTAATGTTATTTTGCTGTATGAAAGTCTGGATGCGCGACTTTCTCCTAATTCTGTTAGTAGGTTTCAAACATTTGCCAGGTTATGTCTTTTAGTAATAGTTGGTTTCCTGGCTGGATGATTATTTGTTTTGGTTTTAGCTGCATATTTTGACGGTTTTAATGGGATTTGAAATATAAAATAATTTAAGTTAATATTTTTTAGCAATTCAGAACTTATGCGGAATTGCTGTTAGAGATTAAGATTAAATTTATTTAAAGCTCTTAGGGACACCCAGTTACTGGATCGTTTCCTTCAGCAGTTCTCATTCCTCCTATGATAGTTTCCACGATCGCACACTGCTTAGCAGCACCGTTAACAGTAGAAACTGATACCACAAATCGCCCCGGAATTGCAGGATTTGTACTTGGTAATTTTTTTACATTGCCCTGATAGTCAAAAATGATCGAGTTGAGAGGAAGATCAGCATCAACAACAGAACCAGTTGCATTCGTTAAAAGTGTAATAGTGCCGGGTTTAATTTCGCCTCCAGCATTTAACGTCTGTGTACTACCACCCGTAGCTAATGGTGGGATAAACGTAACTGTTGGGGGGTCTGTAGGATTAAATGTAACTGTGACACTGCTCTTAGTTCGCTTTGCTTCACTTTGTGCAAGTCGTAATGATTGGAAAACTCGATCATTCACAGTGCGAACTCTTTGTTTGTTGATGAATCCCAGCCAACTCGGAGCGGCGATCGAGCTGAATATACCTATGATTAACGCTATCACCAGCACTTCTAGAAGGGTGAATCCTCCATCGCCCTTTCTGGAGGCAGGATTTTTGTAATTGGGGTTTGCTTTTGTTGCAGAACTCTGCAAAACTTTTAATAATATTGGGGTTTTCATTTTACTCTCCTGTTTTATCTGCTAGTGGCGCAATTCGGAAATCCGTTTCAGAAATCACTTACTGTCCGCGCGCACCTCGACCTTGTACTTGAACGCTTGCTGTTGGGAAAAACGCCGAACTGTTGGGGTTATAATTAGCATCGGCTTGAAGGCGACGGAGGCTATTTCCTCTGATAGTGACTCGGGCTAAATTTCTAGCAGTATCAACACAAGCGTAGAAGCTATTTGTAGGTGTTGGAGATGATGAATCTGTTATTTTGAGAGTTGTTTCTGGGATTGTAATTCCAGTTTGGGTAGTGGGAGTCCCCAGAGCGGTCGTACACTCATTGCCTGTGACTGCCGGCCCTGGGCTGTTGTGGTCGATGTAATTGACCAGTACCTCGCTTCTTACATCCGGGTTCGCGAAACTAGCTGCTCCATTCGTCACATTTTCAGTGGGCTTGCTGATATCAAAACCTGGCAGAGTGGAAGAACCTATGTAAAAGGCCGAACTGCGCTTTTGCCCCTCACTTACATCAGTAAAATAGCGTTGTGATGGATCTGGATTTGTCGAGTTAGGATCTCGCAATCCGTCTTGAATTTGATAACGAACAATACGGGTAGGACACGTACCTCCTGAAGGCTGACACCAAATAGAGTTAGAATTAGTCTCTTTAATTTGGTAGTACGCAACTAATGATAGGACATAGGTATCGTTGCACGCATTTGTGTTGCAATCATTTGGTTGAATGCCCGCAGTAAGAGGAAGAGAATTCTTGAGAAGCTGTCGCTTCCAAAATACAAGAATAGGGGTTTGATTTGGGTCTGTAGTGGGGATGAAATTCCGTATTGCAGGGATGCCTGTAGGGGTAGTGGTGGGAGTGCTAGTAGTAGCAGGGTTATTATCGTAAATATAAATAGCTTGGCTTAAATCTTGGGCGATGAAATCAACGGCAGCCTGAAGGTCTTGCTCGGTATTGGACTTGACTTGTTCCCTCCTGTCGGTATTCAGCATATCGACTACAAAACCGAGCATCGGCGTAATGATTAAAAATGCCATAATTGCTCCGACTAATAGCTCGACCAGAGTCATGCCCTTTTCTGTTTGATCGGGCCCAGAGCGGTTTCGCTGGTGCTGAGTTTTTAGAAGCAACCTGAGTAAAGTTTTCATTTTGACTGTTTCCTTTGTCAAATGGGAGGAACCGATTTTAATTTAACAACGGGGACTTTGATTATTACTGACAGCCACCGAGTCGAGTACAGAGCGATCGATAGGCGGAACTACCTCCTTGTGTCGTAGGTGGGATTTCTGTTTGCATTACCACTAAAGGCGCTTTAGGGTCGCCGAGACCGGAATTAGCAACTGATTGTTGTCCGGTTGTCAAAGACCCGAAGGGGGCATCGGCTCGGTAAACGCGGACTTTTAAAGAATAGCCTGTCTCTGTCGGCTTGTTCCCAGAAGAACGAATCCCCTGAACGTAAAAGTCTTTTTTGCTAATACCACAGGCGTCGCTCGTTTGCTCTGACTTAAAACAGTACAAATTATTATTGTTTGCGGGAGCGAGCGGAACCTCTAAAGGGTCAGTATATGTCTGATTTGGACTCTGACTCGCCCCCGTCCTGAGAGCGTCTATGTAAGTTCTCGCCGCCTGCGTGGCCAGTTCTATCCGCCGCGCTTGTACGCGAGTCGCTACTGAGAAAGCCATCACAGGGGCGATCGCAATCATCAGCACAGAAACCACGATCATCGCTACCAAAGACTCGATAATCGTGTAGCCGCCGTCTCGCGACTGAGGTAAATTTTGCTGTTGTCTGTGCTTGCTCATAAATTAGAACTCCAGTAATTGCGCGACACAAAGTTATTGATAGGGGAATTGCTGGCAATTTTCATTGGCGCTAAGGGAAGTAGCGGGCGTATTGTCCGATGCCTTGACTCCGCATATCAAAGTTTTTACCCACTTGTCATTCCGAGGTACTTCTCGGAAAAACTCGGCCGGTTGATTCCTTGAGGGAGCAGTAGTCAACTTTTGAGTGAACAAGTCCGGCGGCTGAGATAGCAGACCCACGTCATAACCCCAGTTCCTGGTTGGCGGGCTGAAGTATGGAATCCGACCTGCGCCCGTCGCAATGTTGTATGTAGTTGGAATAGCAGTCAGCGGGAGTGAAGGATTCAATTGAGAGAACACGGTTACTAACCCTCCAGTCGGAGTTGGTTGATACGGTGCGGTGCTAAAGGCGCTGCGAGCCAACTGAATAAAACTGCCTCGAATATTAGTGGTAACTGCCCCATTCTCCCCCCAGCTTTCCAAGAATCGGGGCAAGTTTTGCAAACCGCCATTAAAGTCGCTGGTTGTAGGGGTAAGGGTTCTCGACGGAGTATCGTTAGCTCCGATGATGAGATTGAAAGTTGTCTGTACAGCTTGCGGTATCCACCCTGTTTGTAGGGCAGAAAGGGTACCTGTTGCATCGCCCGACGTTGCTGTACTGACATTTTGGAGTTGTAAGACTGGGAGCAAGAGCGGCTGGGTGCCGTTATATGTCGCCCCCGCTGAATAGGGAGGAGTTAGTGCGGTTGGTGTTAATGCTGCTGCTGCTAAAGTTGGTAGCCTTGTATTGCTGCCGTCTCTAGTGTCGGCGGTGATAGTGTTGGTGTTGACCTGATACGGTATGGTGCTGCCATTGTAAGTCACAGTGGGCCTAGCTCCCGTGGCAAACCACAGAGAATTTCTGCCAGAAGTAGGGGCAGGAGGAGTAGAAGCAGCAGCAATAGTAGTGCCTCCAGTAATGCCAAAAGGCTGTGGTGGAGTCGTTGGCGTTAGAGGATTTGGCAACAACACACTTGTTGAAGAATCTCTGTTAAAAGCCACGCGACGAGGGAATCGCTGTAATGCGGCTATTGGCGGATCGACTGTCGAGCCAGCTTGAAAAGTGCTTGCGAGACTAAGAGCCGGAGTAGTGTAGTTAGGCGTGGTGTAAGCGAAAGTGGAACCAGCAGCAACAGCAGCAGCAGCAGCAGCAGATGCCGTCTGAGGCGTTGGTGCTAGCGGATTGACAAACCAATCGGCATCCCCACACTCAGAAAGTGGCAGTTTTGTGCAAACTTCCATCAGATACTCTGGGAAAGGCCCGCGTCGCTGCACTGGGGTGACAAAGTTGTTGAAGTAAGAACTCCATTTGATCGTCCCTGGCGTGGGAGGCGCCGGATTCACGTAGCTAGCGTCTCTTAGCGTACCTGTCGCATTTAAGGTATTTACCAAATTGCCGTTAGGTAAAAAAGCCCCACTGGAAAGTCCGTTAGTAACAAAGTTGTTGTTGAAAAATCCTCTTTGTCGGCGGCGGAGTACGGCATCAGCACCCGCATTGTTTCTCAGGTCAAAGTCTCCCTCATTGCGGAACCCAAAACGGTAATTTTGCGATAGGAGGGTGACAGCATCTGCCAGCACTGTTGCCGGTCTCCAGTAGTCGCCCGTACAGCTCGGCAGCCTGGGGTCGCCCGCGCGACAGGCAAAGCTGGGGCTTAGGTTGTTGCGGTTGTAAAAATTTCCCCAACTTAGGTTCACAGGATCTGTAAACTCTTCGACTGGCGTAAAAGTCGGTGTCGCAGGTGGAGTGGCAGGTGCATTTTGCCCGTGGGGGTTAAATTGTCCTTTGATGTACACCGGCAAGTTAGATACCAAGGTCAGCCCTTTTTCTCTGACTACATCTGCTACGCTAGTGACCCCTGCGGGAGTATTGCCGGTGCCGCGAAATAGGAATTGACCGTTAACCAGCATAATGCCGTTTGGCTTGCGAGTGGGGTCGAGCCTGGAGTCTGCGGGGCTGAGTGTTTTGCTTTGTTGCGGGTCGGCATTTCGACTGCTGCGATCGGGCAGCGCATCGTCCCGGCTGGCATATACAATCCCGCTGTTGGGCAACAGCCAGTCGCCAGCACCAAATGGTTGCCCGCGCAGCAAGCCGATATCTAACTGGGTGACGCGAATTTCTAGAGGTTGTCTTTCTTCTAGAGGCTGATTGTAATTGCCTGTTAATACTGCTGCTGGGGGGACTGGTGCTTGGGGGTCGGCAGGCCGAGGACTGCTGAGCGTAAAAGCTTCGTTAACGGCGGTTCTGTCGTCGTCCCGATCGACCGCTTTGATTTCTCTGCCGTTTAAAAACGCTACTTCTTGAATTGCTCCGTAAGGAATCTGTGCGTTGCTGGGAGTAAACGCAGGGTTGCTGAGAATTTCGATCGCGCAATTAGTCGAGTCTATCGCAGCTCTTTGTGCTAGGGTACGATTTGTTTCGGCCACTTGCAGCGCCGTTCTCAACGGCCCGTTGGCAAACCTACCGTCTGGGAAGACTATGTTGGCTTGTGCCTCCAATACTGCGTCGCCACTACCAGTCAGCAAGCCGTCACCGTCCGCATCAGAAGCAGCGTTTTGTGGTCTGGGTCTGGTCGGGGCGGGATAGGCGATACCGTTGTTGGAGCCGATGAATGCCTGCCGCGCTCCGATCGCAGGATCTCCGCTCACATCGAAGTTAGCACCGGCAAGTGCTGGGGTATTAATATTTCTGGCCGTGGAAGCGTTGCTGGGGTCGTAATAGCTGCTGACGCAGGCAAATGGGGTTTGGTCTGGAGTGGGAAGTGTCGGATCGTTAAAGCCGTTGGTGTAGTAATACACTGCCGATGCCCGCATCCGCAAATCGCCTTTGGCAAACTTGCGAGCGGTGGCGGGGTTTTCAGTAATTCCGGGAAGTAGAGTTGCAGAGACCTCTGCTGGTGATGCTGCTGCGGTGAGATTTGCGCTGATATCGGTAGGACCAGACCAAGCTGCCAGCCAGGGAGTCCAGCCACCGGGGCTAGGACCGGTTGTAGTATTGTTATATACCTGAGAACCAGGTCCCAGGGGTGACATCGGCATGGTGTCCGGCCAGACTACCGGGTACAACTCGTTCGCGGGAGTTGCTGGATCGTCGTAAGTATTGGCCGCAAGGGGAGGGGGGGCAGGAACGACAGATGCAGGACCTTGATTTTGACCGTCAAAATCTGTCCACCTGGGTGGCGGTAGGAAGGAGTTAGTGCGATCGTAAACGCCAGCACTGGTAATGACCCGGAGACCGCCAATGCCGTCGAGGGGATTTACCGGTATTTGAGCTGCTGCTCTTTCCCAGAAACCGTCTCTGAAAGGCTTTGCGGGATCAGGGGTTTCGCCTAAACCGTTGCCGCGGTCTGTTGCTCCTACGTCGGCGAGCCTGGTGACTTGGGACGTGCGCTGCCGCGTTCCACTGCCCACATTTTGTGGCACTTTACCTAAAAACTTTTGCTCGGGCTCGTTCCACCGCTGTGCTGGCAAGTTATTGCCTACCACTACGCGATCGCCCAACTTTCCTTCGTTGTCATTAGGTTTTACTGCCGAACCATCCGCGTTTGTTGTTTCTAGCTGAGCTAGACGGAGGGTGAGTCCTGTCGGACCGGAGTCACTGCCTTGATCGTTATTAGAGTTTCCTGTAGGAAAGCTCCAATCATCTTTCGGTCTTAAAGTCTCGCCGCTTCCTTCAATGTAAGACCCTCCAGCCGTGACTCCTGCATCACTTCCGAGCGGTGCTTCTAAAAAAGGAACTTTCCGCAGCCGTTCTTTAAAATAAGATTGCAGCGCATCCTCCAACTTTTGAGGCGGATTTGGGCTGCCTGCAGGGGGATTCACCGCTTGTCGAACTGACAGGGGAGTTGCAAGACCTAGACCTGTTGGATCAACTGCGATTTGAGCCGTCACCAGTGCATTTAACCGCCGTGAGTAAGCGTCGCTGTTGTAAAGTACATCAAGGCTGCTATTTCCACCAACGGATTGATTGGCGCTGTCAATTGCTGGTGAGGCTGCATTTGGCTGGTCTGAACTTGTTTTGGTTTTGAAAAGATGTACTTCTACGGGATTTGCCGCCGTGTTATTTGTTGCCGTCCCGTTGAGCACGTTGCCGCCGACAGCAATTCTGCTATTTTCTTGATCGTAAAAACAAGAGCGCTTGCTGCTAACTTCAAATAATTTGATGCTTCTGGAAGCGTTCAATCCCGATACCAATAAGTTGCTATTTGTAAATATCCGCCCGTTTAGGTTTAGCGGTGGTCCCGGAGATATATCTAAGTCGTCTTCATATACAACCGCATTATTGCTGAGGGGAATGCGAATTTGGTCTTGCTGATATTCTAGTGCAGATATGCTGGGAGTTCCCGTGAAGGCTACCGCAGGACCCAAGCCAGCAGCAGTTACGAGGTTAGCTTCTGCGGCTGTCATTGGGACGTTTACCGTATAAACAAAGAAACTTTTTTTAAGTTTGCCGTCCAGTTTATACCAGCCGGAATCTCCCACCAAGCTAGCAACGGTATTGCCTGCATCCTCAGTCGAGCACGCGGGGTCTAAGGATCCCAAAGACATCGGCGGCGTTCTGGCATCCAGTGGCTGTCTCGCCCTTGAGAAATTGCCATCAGTATTGCGCGCAGGAGTTCTAAAAAATATTCCATACAGCGTAAAAGTGTCAAAATTGCCGTCGTTATTCGTATCGACGGGATATCTCCAAGCTGTATTTATCGCTTCATTTTCACTGCCTACTTCCCCCAGCGGGCCTTGAGGATTCACGTTAACCGGAGTAGTAGCGCCGTTAACAGGATATTTAAGTATTAAACGCTCTTCGTCGCCAAACTTATACAAATCCTGCCCTGAAGCCGGAACAGACGACATGATCCGGTACATTTCGGCATCGGATGGAGTTGCCGTCGGTCTTTGCGGGTCTTCCTGCAGCATAAATTGAATTTTCGCTTTCGCCCGATCGAGCGCGGGAGTGGCGGCCGCCAGCACCTGCTGGTTCACGCGCACGTTACGCGCCGTATTAGCCCGATC
>NZ_JAUBQU010000178.1:0-8519 GCF_036701435.1 Microcoleus sp. Pol12A5 | reverse complement strand
CGAGGCTTAACCATAGACCCAGCTCAGGTTTGAGAGATTTTGTCCTATTATACTCTGCCTAGAGTGACAGAAGAGGACTATGCTTTCAACAATACCCCAGCGGGCGGTAATGACGATGGGCTGGGCGGTTCCTTGAATGCCTTGCGCTCCCTATTTAAAGGCTATGCTGACCCAGTACCAGCTATCATCGAAACTCTCGACGGGCAGAAGATTTACCGAGATGATATTGTCGATCGGCCACCGCTGGGAACCCAATGGGGGCAAGGGCGAGTTACCTTAATCGGGGATGCCGCGCACCCTGTTCAACCGAATATCGGTCAAGGGGGCTGTATGGCGGTGGAAGACTCTTTTGAACTAGCGAAACTCCTATGTACTAGCCGAAGTGGTGGCGATACTGTTCCTTCCCTATTGCGGCAGTTTGAAGGCAGCCGCACTCAGCGAGTTACTCGCGTTTTCGATACTTCCAGACAAATAGGGAAATTGGGGCAGGCGGATACGGCGATCGGATGTTTGTTGCGGAACGGCATTTACAAGCTCACTCCTACTTGGTTGGCTGACTTGCAGTTCAAATGGTTGTTTGATTACCAACCTCAATGGAATCATACCCGTACAAATCATTTAGAATAAGTTTGACATTGGGAAACACAAAATACTCCCTCAGTTTCCCAACGATTACCATTGTTAGAAACCTCTGTGGCGTTACATTTGGGGCAGCTCATTTCAGCCCCATTCGACAAAGAAGTTTACCCTAGGTTATTCATTTTACCTGAGAGTAAACATTACTCTTTCAGCTATACCGCCTATATTTCAGGGTAAACCAATGACTCAAGAAAACAACTGGTTTGAGACAGCACGATTGGGAATGTTTGTTCACTGGAGCCATAGCAGCCAGTGTGGGTACGAAGTATCTTGGCCGTTGGTCGGAGGCGTCTTTAGCTTGCCGTACTGCCAAGATGTTCCGGTAGCGGACTATCACCGCACCGCCCAAACTTTCAATCCGACTGAATACAACCCTCAAAGTTGGGCTAATTTAGCAAAACGTTTGGGGATGCAGTATGTGATTTTGACGGCTAAACATCATGATGGATTTTCCTTATTTCATACCCAGCAATCCGACTTTTCTATCGAGTATGCGCCGTACAAAAAAGATATTGTCCGAGAATTTGTGGAGGCGATGCGGGCGGAGGGTTTGCGAATTGGGTTGTATTTTTCCTTGATTGACTGGCATTACCCTGACTATCCGGCTTTCACAGAAGCCGACAAACCGTATCAGTTTGGGAAATTTCGACAGCCAACGAGTTCTCAGTGGGACCGCTACCTAGAATTTATGTTCGCTCAAGTCAAAGAATTGTTGAGCAACTACGGAAAGATTGACTTGCTTTGGTTTGATGGCGGTTGGGAACGAAAACCAGAGCAATGGCAAGCTAAACAGCTACATGAAATGATTCGATCGCTGCAACCGCATTTGCTAATCAACGATCGCCTCCCTGGATTTGGAGACTTCGATACCTGCGAGCAATTCATTCCCCCCCAACCGCCTCAACGTACTTGGGAAGCTTGCCTAACTCTGAATGAAAGCTGGGGTTACAACCCGAAGGACACCCAATTCAAGTCAGCTCGCCAACTTATTCATACCCTCTGTGAAGTTGCAGGTAAAGGTGGCAATCTGCTGTTGAATGTCAGTCCAATGGGCAATGGGCAGATTCAATCTGAACAATTGGATTTGTTGCAATTTGTAGAAGACTGGATGGCTGTCCATGCCCAGAGTATTGTAGGAACACAGCCTGGACTGGAACCTTGGCAATTCTACGGCCCTTCTACTCGGCGGGGCAATCGCTTTTACTTATTCTTGCTGATGAAGCCCTACGAGTCAGTAACAGTACGAGGTGTACCCATTAAACGGATTCAAGACGTTTCTAAAGTCGCTGGAGGGGAATCATTACAATACTCAACTCGCTGTGCGATTGTCGATTCTATGTTAAGTGCCGATCCTCTTGGGGAGTTAACGATTCAAGTGCCTGAAGAAGCTCTCAATCCCTATGCTACGGTGATTGCAGTTGATATTGCTCCAGCTAACGATACTTAGAACAAGATTTGGCTAGTTTCGCGATCGCACTTCTTCACTTCGTACCCCAGGAGCCGATCGCATCCAGCTCAATCTCACGATCGCACTTTGGGTTCCATCTTATACAAATCATTCAGAATAAGCTTGACCGAAAGGAAAAGTGAAATACTCTGTCAGTTTCCCAATGCGATAATTGGTCGTCCTCCATAGTCAGGGTTAAGAGAGTTTTTCAATAACTTCAAAACTCGTTAGAATGATGGATAAAATTCCTCCTGATAGCTGCCAATATACTTTGAAAGTTTTTTACAAAAAGCCAGCGTTTTTCTCACCCATCTACAGAGCCTATACCTCCGAGTATTATTAATTTTTTATAAGTCATAAATTTTCCCACTATCCTTGTCTTTCCCTTTGTGTCTTTTGCTATAAAAAACTGCGGACTAAGAGCTTCCAAAATCTGTATGACTGACAGCAAATTGCCTCAGCCAGTGGTAATAAATTCCATAATTTCCTAGCTTCCTTCTCATCTCGCTGCCCAATATATGCTATAAAAATAAATTTTTTTAGAGCATCTCTAGCCAGTTCTTTCTACTGCTTATTACCTTATTCACTCTGATGAACTTCTATCTATCAGAAATTTTCGTTATTGTGGAATAGGTTGATGTTGGGGGTTAATAACAAACTGTCAGAGACAGTCTTTACCTTTAAATTTTTGCTTTTCACTATAATTCAGACCATTTTTTATGACATTTTTACAACTGCAAAGCGGACAATTCATAAAGAAGGAAGTTAAGAAAGTAGAACTAAATAATTCTACCGGCTTTCCATAACTATGCACCGCTACCAAATTATTAAAGCCTTGTGGATTTGAATTGAGCAACTTTAAGAAGTTTAAAATTAGAGCTTTGATTAGCTGGCGGTTTCCTACACTCACTTTAGCATAGTAAGTACGAAAGATCCGTTTGATTATTTGCCAACAGTTAACAGGAGGATGGAGAAGGTGTTGGAGGAACAAACCTGTGAAAACCTTTATGCTCTGCCTGGTCAGTTTAACAACTATATCTTATCGATTTGTCCCTTGGCTGCAAGATAATGGTGACGTGCGTCATAAACAGCAGGTTATGGCTTTGTTTAGGCTTTAAGTTTGTTTGAGTCCCGTTAACTTAACTCCAGCAGCCCAGAAGAGACCGGCAAACCATCCTGAAATACCAGCAATTCTCCAGGCTGAATTTGCGTCCAAACTTCGTTATCTGTCAGCGGAAAAGTGGCAATAACAGCCACGCGATCGTCCTCATTGGTCAATTCCCGAAAATCGACTGTTATATCTTCGTCGATCGAGTGAGCGCTAGCAAAAGGTGCTTGTCGCACAATATAATGCAAATTAGTAGAACAGTGGGTAAACAAGTGTTCTCCATCGGAAAGTAAATAATTAAAAATTCCGTGTTCTGCCAAAGTTTTAGTAATTTCCTCCAGTACCTGGTAAATTTTCGCTAAAGCAGGCTTACTATGAGGAAAAGTGGAGCGCAGCTTTTCTAATATTAAACAAAATGCTTTTTCACTGTCAGTTTTGCCCACAGGTTTGTAAACTCCGGCACATTCTGGATAAAAATTTTCAAGATTTCCGTTGTGAGCAAACACCCAATAACGTCCCCAAAGTTCCCGAATAAAAGGGTGGCAGTTTTCCAGAGCAATTTCGCCTTGCGTAGCTTTGCGGATGTGAGCAATGACGTTAGTTGAATGAATGGGATAGCGACGCACTACTTCTGCAACCGGAGAAGCAATCGCAGGTTTAGAGTCTATAAAAAGGCGACATCCCAAACCTTCAAAGAAAGCAATTCCCCAACCGTCTTGATGAACGTCGGTTTTGCCCCCCCTTGCAGAAAAACCCTCAAAAGAAAAGCAAATATCTGTCGGAACATTGCAGTTCATTCCCAGTAATTGGCACATAGCTTTTAAGTCTCTGGAGTGTGGATCGATCGCGCAGCTATTGGCAGCTACAGATTTGCGGTGATAATATTATAGTATTAACGGGTTAAATAAGTTAAATACACTTAATATTTTGGCTGGATCAATGGTAGTGAGACTGAAGCCAAAAACTTGGCGATAGCTAAAAAAATCGCTCGTGTTTCCTTGGGAACGATGTTAACCGATAAATCGCTATACACTTTTTCCAGTGTAGACAGCGAGTATAAAATATTAGCCGATATCCGGGATGGAATTGATAGGACTTTGATGGTTTGGCAGCACCGTTTGAATGCCTTTAACAATCAGCCGGTCATTCACATTATCAAAAATCATGGAAAAATTAGTTTGCTTAAATGATCGGGGAACTGAATCTGGTGTTTATGAATGGTGCTGTAAAAGATGATATCTAATGTATAAAAAGCTAATTAATGGTGTATTTTGGTATCGATTATATCTGCCCCCACATCATTAATATTACTACTTAACTATCCTAGCGATAAAGAGATGTTTTAATTAAAATTAAAGCAATGGCACAGGAATGTCTGAGGAAATAATATCGCAGATTTTTAATTTTTCCTTCATTATAAAATCTGTTAAAAAAAACGGGAACCGGATAGTCAATCAGGCGTCACATAGGTGAAGAAACCGAGGACAGCAGTTTGACTCGTGCGTCGGTTTTGGGAGAAGGAATGCAATTTACGATCGCCCTTCATCTCGAATAGTGCATGAAGCCTAGCTATCCCGTCGGGAATCGCGCTTTTTCTCACTTTTTTTGCTGTAAGCTCACAAAGTATAAATAATATGAAAAATCACAACTGCGATCGACCAATTTGGAAAATCCTTAGCAGCTTAATATTAGGATTCGGATTGCAGGCATTATTCAGCATTCCAGCCTTAGCAGAAACGACTGATCCTGAAACAACAGCCAATAGTCCAAATTCGGAAGATCCAGTTAATGAATGGTATCAATTACCCGCACCGACAAATAATTTCCCGGAGAATTTCGATCGAGATTACGATCGCAAATTAGTCGAAAAAGCTGACAATGTAGAGGAAACTTCACCGATAAACCGCACATCGGAGCCACCCGTACCTATCGCGAGTGAGATAGAAACTCACGTATCCGAAGCCAGCGAAACGCAGCCCGCCCCAATACCCGCATTAGTGGAAGAAAATAAATTAGAAAGTCCCCCGTTAATTTACCAGGCTGAAAACTCGATAGAACAAGTTACATCAGTTTCCCAACTCAGCGACGTACAGCCCACAGACTGGGCATTTCAAGCACTGCAATCCTTAGTAGAGAAATACGGCTGCATAGCTGGATACCCCGACGGAAGCTATCGCGGAAACCGCGCTATAACGCGCTATGAATTTGCAGCAGGAGTCAATGCTTGTTTAGATACAATCCGCGAGTCCATCGCCAAATCAACTGAAAGTATAGCTAAGCGAGACGACTTAATAAAACTGCAAAAATTGCAAGAAGAATTTGCAGCAGAAATTGCCACAATCAGAGGCAGAGTGGATGTGCTAGAAGCGCGAACTAGCGAACTAGACGCCAATCAATTTTCGACCACAACTAAACTGTCGGGATTCACAATTTTTGGAATACAAGGGCGCACGCCCAACCGTGCGGATCGGACTCCCAGAGACGGCAAAATAGATACCAAAGACCCCGGTACAAATGTCAACATTATCAACCTAAATCAATTCTACTTAACCACTCAATTTAGTCCTCGCAGTAACTTATTAATAGGTTTTTACAACCAGAACGGCAGCAATTCACCACAATTAACCGAAGACGTAAACCTTGCTTATAATGTAGCCGAAACTTCTGGATTAACTGTCAGCGACCTCAACTACCGCTTTCTGGTCGGTGACAAATTGGCAGTGTTTGCAGGGACAGCAGGAGTTAACATGATTACCGCTTTTCGAGGGCCGAATCGGGCAGAAAGTGCAGCTTCGGGCCCCCTTTCTGCCTTCGCCCAAAGAAACCCAATTTTGAACACGGGTTTGGGTTTAGGCGGCATCGGCATTGACTGGCAATTTGCGAAGCGAGCCAGTTTGCAAGCAGTTTATTCAACTAACATTTCTGGATTTTTTGTCAGTTCTAACGGGCCTAGGGGACACAATACATTTGGTGTACAACTAACTCTGACACCAGCAGATCCAGTTGATTTGACTATTTATTATGTTAACGATTATTCGCCCGACGGGAATCTGATTAGTTTGGCAGGGGATAGCCAATTAACTGCCATTAATCCTAACACAAATAAGTCTGCTTCTCTGGAAACCCATGCAGTGGGAACAAGTTTAAATTGGCGCCTTTCATCGCGAGTTTCTCTGGGAGGTTGGGCTGGTTATACTAATTCTCGCATTCCGGGTAAATCTGGTACGATAGCAACTACAAATTATATGGTTTTTGTAAATTTCCCCGATTTGTTTAAAGCCGGAAATTTAGGAGGAATTTATATCGGGCAACCGCCTAAAATTGTCAGCAGCAATTTACCTACAGGCAATAACGTTCCTGATTTTTTAGATACGGGTTTAGGGCGATCGGGCGGGCAACCCGGAACCACTACTCATGTAGAGGTATTCTACCGCTGGCAGGTGAATGATAATATCAGCGTCACCCCTGGATTGATCTTGATTTTTCAACCCGGTCACACTCCCGATAGCGACCCGATCTCAGTTGGTGTATTGAGAACTTCATTCTCCTTTTAAGAGTTTAATCCTGTGAGGGCGGGTTTAGTAGAGCACCAATTGCAAACAATTTTGGCGAACCCGCCCCGGAAGAACGAACCACAAGAAAATTTAATTTAATTTTGTGGAACCGACATCCTGCCTGTTAAGCGAGAAAGGTATTCTTCGGTAAGCCGACAGTAATTAAAACCCCAGGCCAGCGGGATTTCCTAAAATTTTTTCTCAGTAAAAACCCGCTATCTTTACTGCAACTTTACATTTAGTAGTAATTTCCCCGTTTTTATCTTTTTTTCATACATACAAATACTTAATTATTAAGTTCAAAAAAATACGCATAAACACGCTTGAAACATAAGTTTTCCTAACTTAATCTATTATTAGGAGCATTACTAATAGTTCTTAAGTTTAGGTTTAGATAAATATGATTAAATCAACGGGCTATTTTGGGTTTCTTAGCTTGGCTGTAATTTATGCTATGACTGCCTATCCGTGTCAGGCACAAACCACTGTCAAATCGCAGACAAATGTCAATGCAACACAGGAGATTACAATTACCGAATCACCAAATCTTGCTAACACTTCTGCCAGTCCTCTCTGGAAAAATCCTAACATTTCTAAATCTTTTACCGTCTCAGAATTGAATAGCACACCTTCTACCTCTAGTCCTTCTATAACCACTCCTCAAAATCAATCTGCACGCACAAATCCATTAGGATGTAGATTTTTCACGACTCCTTCTATGGAGCAATAAATTTTCCTGCACCTCTGGACAAAAAATATTATGCCTGAATAGATGGCGATCTTTTTTTAGCATCGCCCTCTATTTGTGCTATCTTACTTCCTAATGAAATTATCTATAGCAAAAAGGATTGATAAAATTAACTCTAGTTAAAATATTATCGGGGAAAGTCTGAAAGTTGTTTGATATCCTTCAAAACTATTTGAGGCTTCCCTTTGTACTGTTCTACCTTCCCACTGACATACACATATCCCCGTCCCAGGCCCGCATAACGCTTCTCAATTAGCCGCTTCAAGGGAGCTCTTTCATCAGTTTTAGCATCGGGTATCCACAAATCTAATTTATGATACACTGAACCAGCATAAATTAGAGCGCTCCCACCGATCCATTTAGTAATTCCCGCCTGCAAATCGCAGAAAACAGTAATAGATTTAGCTCTCTCAGAAGCCGCTAATATTTTCGGGTAGTGCAACCTCAAAGAAAGCGCTCCTGCCGTTGCTTCCGACAACCGAAACTCTTCCACAATTGAGGCGCGCATCGACCACCAAGGCAGTAAATTAGCATAATTGCGAGAGGGGATTTTGGCATTGATAACCGGATTCCAAATCATCAGATTGTAAGCTTTTGCTGCGGATTCTGCCTCAGTCATTGGGCGGTGATACAATCTGGAGCGCCCGTATTTCACGAAGTAGGGACTCCAGCCTTCTTCAATCAGTTTAAGATTGTAATTTTCTGCGTCTTTATGTACGTAACAGAGGAGACGCCCGTAGTTGTCGCGGTGTTTTTGTAGAGCCACTTCAACCGAATCGTCTGTATCAAATTCTATGTCAATTTGAGCAAGTCCACCATCTGCTGTGGCGAAGTATTTTTTAGCCATTTCTGAAGCTGCTTTCCCCGCCGCAGTTACAGGTTTGGAGCCTCCCGAATGACTTTCTTCTGTATCGACGCAAATCAGGCGCAGAGACTCGGTTTTGCCGCAGGGTAAGAGCATCTCAATCACGCTTGACAAAAGGACTCAGAAGAATCTAATATATTGTCAGTCAAACAAGAACG